>JABCSY010000192.1 GCA_018238625.1 Promethearchaeota archaeon | reverse complement strand
ATTGAACAATTAAACGAAATATTCGACCTATAATTACCTTAAAATTTTGGCAAATATACGAGTGCAACTAAAAATAAATCTTTCACTAACTTGATTTATATATAATGTGAAATTAGATTTAGTCTAATAGAGAACAATGTCTGAAATTAACGATGTTTTAAATCTCAATGAAGAAGTTTTATGGAAAAGAATTAAAGTAAAAAATTTAGTGTTAACTTATCCAGTTTATATTATTATAGCATTTATTACTATTTTTTTAATATTTAGTTTTATTTACCCTGGAATAATAGCTTTTACAAATAATTTAATATTTTTCGGAAACATTTTAATAATAGCTGGAATTGCTCTTGAGATCTTATTAATTTTTTCAATGATTTTTATTTTTAGAAAACACCATAGTTGGTATAGAAAAACTACAGAAGTTTCTAATAAGGAATTAAAAGAATATAAAGGAATTTATGCAATTTCAAACCAAAGAATTATAATAAAAGATCTAAGAGATCTGAGATCTATAAAAAATTACGTTGAAAAAAATTCAATCTCAAACATAGAATTTGAAAAAGATTATATTTTTTTATATTTGAAAAATATTGAAGTGATTTTATTAAAGAAAGATTATCATCAGATTAGATTCTTATTGGATAAAACAGAGATTACTCCCTTAATATATTTTGATTTTCATTATCCTAGACGCGAAGCGGGTTCAAAAATGAAGGAAGTTATGGAAACTCTAAATGAGAATTTCGTATTAGAAATTTTTTTTGAAAATAAATATATAATCAAATATCATTTCAGTCTAAAATAATTTGATTAAGTTTACTATTATTATTAATAAAAACGGATGTTAGATGATTCTATTTTCACTTTTAATTAACTCATATACAATACGATATTTATAATAAATAAAATTCCGAATGTTAGGATCTTCTAAATCTGGTAATTTTGCATACATTCGAGGAAATCGTTTTAAATCTTCTAGAACCTCATAGAATCCTTTTAAGAAAGATTACGCTTTTTGTAATGATGAATTCTGAGAAATATATAATAGAATCTTATCAATGTTATTTTCTGCTCTATGGGATAATTCTATGGTCCATTCTACTTCAGCCATTTTTCATCCATTTTTTTCTTAAATTCATCGAAGTTAATAACATTTCCTTTTTTGCGATCTTCCAATCCTTTTAAAACTTCTTTTTTAGAATAAAGATTATACATAACTTCTTCCATATCCTCTGGATTTGTACTTTCTGGAAGTTCTTTTATAAGCGTTAGAATTTTCTCAATAACAGTTCTACTCATAATTTCTCACAATCAATTTATTTATTCCTAATAATATAAACTCTAATCATTCTCTTAAATTTTTGGTAAATAGATTAAGTGCTCTTATTTATAAAAAAAATACTAATTTATATATTAGCGAACTGATTTTTATTTAATGTTATAAATCTTACGAGAATTCCCCCGATGTCGACAAAAATAGCAGAAGAAGAATTGTTAAGGAAAAAAGTATGGAAAATAATCAATATTACGCAAGCCAACCAATTATTTGTACATTCAAAGAATTTAGAAATAAAATACTTTGATGAAGATACTAAAAAAGTAAACACAAAATCATTACCAGAAATATTATCAATATGCGTGTTGAACGCTCTAGTTCCAAACTCAGCAATGATCTTAGTTGGTGGACACGGAGGCGGCAAAACTAGTCTCACAAAACTTTTAGGGCGCATGTTTACAGGATACTCATTAAATGAGATTGAATCTTCAATAATTCGAGGACATCCGCAACTTACCGAAGAAAAGTTAGTTGGAACTCTTAAACTAGGAAAATTAATGCATAAAGGCGAAGAAGAAGTTGTATGGAGGCAGTTTGTTACAAAGTTTTGGAAAATTATTGATGAAGTCAATCGTCTAACTCCTTACGCTCAAGATATTCTTTTATCATTGTTAGCAGAAGGCACTATCAAATACTACGATGAAATTAAAACGATTGATAAATTTACCTTATATGCGACAATTAATCCACAAGATGTTGGAACATTTGAATTATCGCGCCCCTTTTTAGATAGGTTTGGTATTTCAATTCCAATTGTAATGCCCGCTAGTCACGATTTAGAATTAATTTTGACTGGCAAAGACGAGAAGTACTCGGGTTATGAAGAAATAATTCAAGTTCCTAAAGTCTTGACGATTGACGAGTTAATGGAGATTTGGTACTATGTGAACAGAATCGGTTTTAATGCTGAAGTTAATAATTACATTCACGCAATAATAAGAGAATATACATTATGTGCGAGGGTAGATAAGGGAAGTTCTGAAAACCTCAAACCAAGCACTGGTTTATGCTCTGGTTGTCACTTTAATACGGGACAAAATGTATGCAATAAAATCGAATCAATATTAAGCGTAAGAGTAGCAAAAGATCTTTTGAGATATTCGAAAGCTTTAACCTGGTTGTTAGATCTTAAAAAAATTGATGTCAATATCGTCAATACTATAGCCCCTTACGTTATTTCTCATAGGGTTATTTATTCTAGAAGGGAATTAGAAAAATCGCCGTATTGGGGGAACCAATACAAATTCTCAAAAAACATTTTAAATCAAATTCAGAAGCGTTTTATCAATCGCGAGGTTTGTTATCAAATTACTAAACGATTTAGGGATGGAAATTCGGAAAAAGAAGATTTAACTACGCTTAAGAATTATCAGAAAAACGACTTAATCGTTAAATACGATTTGATTCCTTTTGCCAATTCAATTAAAGATAAAAAGTATTCTAAACTCGCCCAAAAAATAAATGTCGCCTCAAAAAGTGGAGATATTAACACGCTTGCGAGTGTTCGAAATAATCTAATTGAAGATATTGATTTCTCTAACAGAGCATATTTAATCAATTTATGTAATCAAGAATTATATAAGCAAACAGTTACAGACTATATTTTTAAATATATGAATAATAAAGAGATTTGGGCAGATATTGCTAGCGAGTTTCCTAAATTGGATAAGCCATTACAAGAAGCCTTTAGTAGAAGACAAACGAAACAAATTAGAACTGAAGATTTATTGATTGAGATAAATGTTACAGGAATTGATGAGGAATCATTAGTAAATATTCAAATTTCAGGGGGATCAGAGGCTTTAAAATTAAAATCTATTTTAGATAGTCTTGACTATATCCAGAAACAAGATTAAATTTCTGGAAAAATCCTGAAATGAATTAATTGAAATCAAATTTCTCTGATTTGATATGGTGGTGTTTTTCATTAATATCATTCCTTAAAAAATTCTTGACTATTATCTGTCTTATTTTTTCAGTAGATCAACTATCAATTATGTGGACTTCAACTCTTTAGAATTTCAATATTTTCTTTAATAATCTTAGCATTTGGTGATTCGCTTAATCCTAGTACATTGAGAATTTGTAGTGCCTCTTCATATCGTCTCAATGCCTCAGGATAGTTCCCTTGTGCATAATGAATCCCTCCGATGTTGTTAAGACATCCAGCTTTGCTTATCAAATTTCCTAATTGCTCGTCGATTTGTAATGCCTCTTCATATCGTTTTATTGCCTTTGGGTAGTTTCCTTGTGCATAATGAATTGATGCGATGTTGTTAAGATCTGTGGCTTTTCCGCTCAAATCTCCTAATTGCTCGTCGATTTGTAGCGCCTCCTCGTACCGCTTCAATGCTTCTGGATAGTTCCCTTGTTCTCCATAAATCATCCCGATGTTGTTAAGAGCAGTAGCTTTCTCGCTCATATCTCCTAATTCTTCAGCTATTCTCAAATTGTTTTCTGAACATGTCATTGCTTTATCATAAATATCCAAGTCCCAATATATTTTATAAGATATATAATACTTCATTATTTCACTTGGT
>JABCSY010000024.1 GCA_018238625.1 Promethearchaeota archaeon | reverse complement strand
ATCTACTCGGTATAAATCTTTTGTATACTCCATATACCTTAATCAAAGCCCTAATTTTATTTTGCGAATCCGCTTCCTCAAAAAGCCTCGCAATATCTATAAGCCTTAAAGACTCAGTATTTTGCCACTTATAGAAACTTTTCCTCAGATGAATCAAAGCGGCGTATTCTAAAGCTTTTTGAGTGATACAAACGCCATCAAAATCAAGTAATAAAATTGGAGGATGAGACATAAGTACTACTAAAAATATAATTTAATTCTTAAATCTAATGATAAATAAAAAAAAAATAAAAAGTTTTTATCTAATTTGATATTAAGAGAAATTACCCATCCAATTCGTCTGGTTCTATGCTGACGTGGCTCAATAAATAGTCTATCTGATGCTGCTTCTTGTTGATGTTTAGTACTGTAGGTAAATTGATGACATCACCGTGTCCAGGCATTAGTGTAATAGAACCTGCACGTAATATAAAAAATTCAAACACATCTGGGATTTCTTTCTTAATTCTTAGACTTTTTGTAGGTAATCTTTCAGCAGAGCTGAATATACCCGCTTTATGGTAAATCTCGTTTCTCTCAATCTTCCAGTAATCAAACCTTGAACCAAGAACGACAAGACCTAAAATAATTACCATTATTAACGCAGTTGCCAAGTAGAAATTCGCTGTTAACCCGGGATTAAAGGGGATCGCTGAAGCACCCGCAAATAGGTCAGGTACTAGAAAAATTACCAGTAAAATCACAACAACGCCAAGAAGAACTAAAACAAAAAATTTCGTGCTACCAAAATCGAAAGCAACGATAAACATGTTTATAGCAAATACAGCGAGCCAGAAGTTTCCGTACCATGCGACGGGTGTTGGAACAATCATCTGTAACAACCACATAACCAACGAAACAAGCGCTAAGGGCCAGAAAAATATGATCTTTGGGTAAGAACGTAGAAAAATTTCGGATACCGCATATTCTTTTTTTTCAGACATTTTAATCACAAATTTTACTTAATTCTTTTTTTTATTTTATTTTAAATTAAGTGATTAACTTCAATATAGAATTTTTGGCTAAAAAATCTTCTCATATATCAAATAGTATATTTGATTAGAATTCATAAATCCCTAACAGAACGAAGCCCTAGGATAAAAGCATTAAAATTTAAAAATAATTTCCTATTGATTGGACCATTCTATAAGAAGATTCAATTTGCTGATTACCATTATCACTTATGTTCATATGGCCTGGAAGCAAATATTTTACGTCTAAATTGTTTACAAACTTAATTGATTCAATTAGAGCGTTTAAAGAGCCTCCAGGGAAATCGTACCTTCCAAAACTGCCCCCCGCAAATACTAAATCTCCGGGAATTAGAATTTTTTTGCTACTCTCATAGTAACAGATTGATCCGAGAGAATGACCTGGTGTGTAATAAATTTTAAAAATAAATTCTGAACCTATACTAATCGTTTCTTCTACTTTCAAATCGTTAACTTTTAAAGGTATAATTTCTAATCCAAACATTCCTGGACTGATCCCGAGATTCCCCGGAAAGATTTTTGATTCGTCCCCCTTCCTCAATATCTTCGCCGTTTCGCCATAAGCAAACAACTCAGGAGGACTATTACTTAATAACTTAATCAATGGATATATGCCAAGCACATGATCTACATGTTCGTGAGTAAGATAGACTCTGGTAATTTGTTCATAATTCAAACCTAGTTTACTCATCCCTTCAATTAACCCTTTTAAAGAAAGACCATTTCCTGCGTCAAAAAGCGCTAATTCATCGTTTTCTTTATCGACAATTATAAACTGATTGCAATCCAACATAGGATTTTCGGAAAAATAATACAAGTTTTCTATTACTATTTTACCCATTTTTACAGAACTACTTACTCCAGAAAAAACCATACTTAGTCAACAAATTTATATTTACAAAAAAAAAAATGACTTTCCTTTAATGTTTTTCTCTTTAGCCTTATTAGTCGTTATAAAAAATAATTAAAATTAAGAAAATCAATTAGATAATATGGAAAAACAATCCGATAAACTACAAGAAGATAAACCCGATATCGAAAAATTAAAAGCTAAAATAGGTTTTGGAATTAAATTTTGGCTAGAATTTCAGAATGATGACCGTAAAAATATTTTAGGATCTGGTTGGGCTAATCTTCTTGAAAACATCGATAAACCCGATGCTAAAGGTCCTATATCTTTAACTCAGGCTGCAAAAGAATGCGGCTACTCTTACAAATATGCGTGGAATATTTTAAATAAAATAAAAGCTAGAACCGGAATATCTCCAGTAGAAACAAAAAAAGGAGGTCTTGGAGGAGGAGGTTGGGTGAAATTAAGCGATTGGGGCTTATATTTATTGAAGACATACAAAAATCTTTTAATTGAATTAGAAGGGATCGAAAAGAAACTGGAAAAATCTTTAAAAATCGATTAATAAACCTAAATATCTAAAAGAATAGAAGATCATCTAGTAAGATATTCTAATTAATACTTCCTCATTTGGAAAAATTATTTAATTAAAGAAAATCATTTTATAATATTATTATACCAATATTTAAATTTGGAAATTTATATAAAAGCACATAAGCTCTTAAAAAATATAACTGATCAAGCATGGCAATACCATTACCCGGAACTCCGATTATAGTTGACATTGGTTCAGCCTATACTAAAATAGGATTTGCGGGAGAGCCCAGTCCTAGGTATGTTTTTCCCACAATCACGGGTACTGAAAAATATAAAGCTGTTATGGTCGATGTAAGCGGTAGGAACATCTATATAGGTAATGATGTTGTTAAGATGCGCGGTGTCCTTAAAATAAAGCACCCTATCGAAAGGGGGGCGATCATGGATTGGGACGATTATTACGAGATTTTAAATTACATCTTCTATTCCCTTTTAAGGATTGAAAATCTTTCTAATTACCCCGTGTTATATACCGAACCACCATTTCTCCAGCGAGAAACTAAAGAATATATTGCTCGTGTTTTATACGAAACTCATAGAGTAAAAAGCTTAATAATGGTTCCAACACCAGTTTTGGCATTATTTAGCGTAGGCTTAACGACGGGGTTGGTAATTGAGAGCGGTGATGGGATTACGTGGATCACTCCGATTATAGGTGGGCAGATTGTTGATCAATCAGTTCAAAAATTGACTTTAGCTGGCACCGATGTGAATCAACATTTAAAAAATTTATTAATGAGGGAGGGTATTAATATTGAGTCCAGTGCTGTTGACGAGATAATTAAAGAAATTAAAGAAAAAAACTGTTACTTCGTTTTAAATCCCAAAAATCCTCCTAAATTAAACGAGAGTTTTAGTTTTGCCATGCCAGATGGTTCTAGTATTGAAATTCCTAACTATATTTTCCATGAAGCTCCCGAGGTATTATTTCAACCCAGTTTACTAGGTTTTAACATATTAAACATTCCACAAGCAGTAATTAACGCTCTACAAGGGATAGACAAATATTTTTGGAGCGACCTTCTCTCCCATATTATGATTGCAGGTGGTAATCTCTCATATTCTGGATTTGAAGAAAGGTTAAGATTGGAATTAGGCCAATTAATCCCCAAGTTAGGAAAAATTCCTAAACCTAAAATTGTTCAACCTTCTAAAACTAAAAAAATGGAATTAAAGGGAAAAACACGAAAAAAAAAAGATAATTGTCCAAATTGTGGTGTATTAGTAGATCTATCTGATGGTAAGGAATTCTGTCCATCTTGTGGGGGGAGAATAGTTTTGCCAGAGCTTTCTATTGGTGGCTTTCCCATAAAGAAGAAGACAGAGGTTGTGGATGGAAAAACAATTTGTTCTAAGTGTAAAAAAACAATTTCAGATAATGACTCTGTATTCTGCCCTTATTGTGGTGAAAGTTTTCAATCAACCGATATACCAGAGATACCTCATGATATTATTAAACAAGCGGCTCCTGCTAGAGAATTTTCTGGTTTTTACAACTCATCTGATGAAGTGACAAGATTTTTCGTTCCTGATAATCTCCAATTTGCCATATTCAATGGCGCTAGTATATTAGGAAGCTTACCATCGTTCCAGAGTTTGTTTGTTACGCGCGAGGAATTTCAAGCAAACAGCGACTTATTGTACAAGGATATTAGCGAAATCTTCTAAAATTAAATCTAACTCTCTGATTAATCAAAAACCCGCTCGAAATAGCTACTAATTATCTGATAATTATTATCCTCTTTTGAACTACCGCTAAAGTTATGACAAAATATAGGAATGCCCTTTTCATTAAGAATAATAATCTCTTGGATATTATTGAAAAGTAGGTGTTACAACTGGACCATCATCGGAGTCTCGCGCCAATTACATTAAATCGTACAATCCAGAACGCGTCAGATGCCTACTAAGGCCACCACTTGGTAGAGGGCGTGCGAACGTAATTTTCGGAGTTCCAGATCTGCCCTTTTCTCGCCTTGGCCTTGTAAAACCCCTGATTCTTTTCGTAACAGTCAACGCAAAACCACTCCTCCATAAACGGATTGAACGTCATGTTGCTGGTCCGAGAGCCGCACAAGGAACACACGCAAAGAGACTTATTCCAAGCCCTCTCAAGCTTGCTGCGCTTGTCGGATAAAACCTTCATCTGCTTCAGGTCCGCATTGCTTTCTGTAGGCTCCAAATCTTTCCCATCTTTTCTTATCTCCCTTAGCTCAACGAGCTTAACTCTAAAAATTACTTCCCTTAGGGCGTTCCGAAACCTTTCCAACTGCGGGTGCCGAACGGAAATCGTTTTTTTTCTTTTCATCGTATTTACCAAGTAAATGTTTCTATTTAAATTAAACAACCGCGCTAATTTTGGTTTAAATATTTTTGATAAGTAAAGAAATTAAAAAAAATGAAAAATAAATTAATTAATTCGCTATTTAAATCTTCCAGACTTGCTTTTCTAAGTAATTAACCCACTCGACATTGATGTTTCTCGAAGGCACGGTGCTAAATATAAAGATAAAGTCCGTGATGCGTGACTGCGTGCTGCCGGCTGCCGGAAATATTCGCTGCATGTAATCGAAATCGAGTTGAGTGATGTACAAATCTCTGGCGGACCCGCTAACCTGATCGTTTCTCAAGAGAGTGTGGAAGTCCCTCGCGTTCTTCACGAATCGGCTCTTCGAGTCCATGTCGTATTCACCTTCTAAGAATATAGAATACTCAAATCGACCAGTTTTCTTTGATAAATATTTTGCTCTTATCTCGTTCAATTTATCCAAATGGTCCTTGAAATCAGCGTCCCCGTTTCCCTTCCAGATACCAAAGACTTTGTTCACGAGCTCTCCGACGCTATTTCCTTCTGGGGTCGTGCCTCCTTGGTCGCTCAAGTATTTTTCCATGTGTTTTTCGAGCGAATTTTTCAAGTCTGTCGGAGTAATCTCGTCCTTCTTTAATTGGATGGCTTCGATTAATCCGTTCATGAGTGCAACGATAAAACCCTCATTATATTGCTCGTAAGCGCTGTGTTTCTTATTATCGGTAAGCAAAGTATCGCTGACTCTGCTGGAGGTCTTTCTATAAATCCAATCCCGAAAATGATGCCGTAACCACCCACGGTTTTTAAAGATTCCCTTATCTAAAGGCTCAAAGAATAACGGGTCAAACCCCAAGAATTGGCAAAGATGGAAAACAATGCCATACCCCTTGACCCTTTCGTCTTCCCACTTTTCTGAATCGTATTGATTCAAAATGGTACTCTCGTCTGGTGCGAAGAGGTTTAAACCTCGCTGATTTGCGTAGCTACCTGCTTTAGAAAGAAAGTTAGAGTACAAGTCAAGAAGTTGATATTCGTAATCGGTCATTAAACCGTCTTGCAAAATATCGTTCGAAAGTAAATAAAGATAGCCGAAATCTTCTTGGAGTTTTTGCTGAACTGTCGACATTATTGCCTCCATAGTTTCCGGAGAAAAGAAACGCCCTTTCCTTAAATTATCCAATAAATTAACTCCTTCAATTCCGAAAAACTTTCTGATTTTTGCAAAGCTCTGAGAAATCGAAAAATACCTAGCAAAGTTGGAAGGGAACTATTACTAACTACTACTAATAATAAAATTTTTTTCTTTAATTTATTTTTTAAATTTTAATTTTTTTTTAATCTATCGTATTAAACCTTAACGAGTCGGATTAGTAGCTCACGCATTTAACATCCGATAAAACATGGTATTCGATTTTTTAGCTTGAAATTCCTATCTTTTAAAAATAAATTTAACTCGCCGAATTATATTTTTTGTTTTTTAAATGAATTTATTGAATAATCTAACTAAAAACTCAAAATATCGTTAATTTTTAAAAATATCATTAATTTTTAATTTTAAAAAATTAAAATTTATTAGTTAAAACCAGATTGGGGTTTTTTTTTAATTGAAATACAAACTTCGTAGTTTAACGTTTTTAGCGCTAATAATAACCTTGTTGTTGGGTATTGCTCCCATAGCATCAGCAAAAACCCGACAGCTTCATTTAATCGATTTTCTTTACGAAAACCATAATGGCAACGAGAGTTTTGGCACATCATCACAAGATACTGCTAACGCTATAGAAATTATAGACTTTTACGGCGCATATAAAATTGAAGGTTTTTTACAAGCGATTAAAGAAGTAGATATTCCAACTTTAGAAGTATACTTGGAAGATGAAATTACTTCTATGTTTAACGAAGAAGTAATTGATATATATGACTTATTTTATCTTTTAAGTACGCTAGATTCCCTTGGAACTCAATTAGATTCAAATTTGCACGATAAGATTTATGTATACATAAATGAGACGGTTCAAAGTACGGGTGGATTTAGTCCTACTAACACATCTACTAGTGCAAATCTGATCTCGACTTTCTATATGTATAACATATTTACTTTAATCGACGAACCAGTTGAGAATCAAACACTTCATAAAAATTGGGTGTTATCGTGCAACAATACTGATGGTGGCTATGGAGGAAACCAATCTTTATCATCTACCTTGCTCACTACTTATTACGCCATTTATTTAGTTAAAGAATTAGGAGAAATTAGTGATTTAACAAATCAAACTAGCACATTGAATTATTTGAAATCGTTTTACGTAAACGATCATGATAATCTCGAAAATTACGGTGGATATTTACCTGATGTATTTGCCCAAAATTCCTTATTAAGCAGCACCTATTTTTGCGTTGAAGGAATTAGGATAATAAATAGTAACGAATTGAATAAAGAAGCAACTGTAAATTGGGTTCTAAACCATCAGAACTTTCAAGACGGCGGTTTTAGCGATCATAGCGAAGAAAATGATCAGAGGCTCTCTTCCATTAGCGCTTCTTACTATACCTTTGAAATACTTAAAGGTTTTAATTCCTTAGATCTTTTAAACGAAGATATTTTCATGGTTGAGTTTAACTTTTTTATGTTAATTATAGTTACGTCAATTTCTGGAATTATCATAGCCGCTATTTATTTAATTTGGCGTAAAAGAAGGATTTAAACATTTTTAAAATTTTTAATAAGTAAATAATAATATCTATTTATTTCATTGAAAACCTACTTTAACTTATAGTGCATTTAAACAAATTTTATTCATCAAGATTATTATGGGAAAAATATTAAATGGGAAAGAACTAGCGCAAAAATTAAATTTAGAACTAAGAGATAAGATAACTTCTTATATTAAAACGAGTGGAATCCACCCTAGATTAGCTGCTGTTTTAGTTGGAGACGACCCCGCCTCAAAATTGTATATTAACATTAAAAGGAAGACATGCTCTGAAATTGGAATAGGGTCTATATTGGTCGATTTAGATAAAAATATAACTAAAAGTAAATTGTTAGATGAAATTGAGAAGCTAAATAAAGACAAATCTGTTCATGGAATACTTCTACAATTACCATTGCCAAGAGATTTGCGACTCTACACTTCTGAATTTATTGAGCAAATCGATCCGATAAAAGATGTAGACGGGTTGCATCCTATAAATCGGGGTAAATTGTTCGATTACAACGAAGATTTTGTACCTTGTACTCCTAAAGGCATTATTACGCTTCTGGAACATTACAACGTAGAAATGCAGGGTAAGCATGTTGTTATTATTAATCGTTCTAACTTAGTTGGCAAACCTTTAATCTTCATGTTATTAAAAAGAAACGCTACCGTTACAATCTGTCACTCGTATACAAAAAATTTAGGGGAGTATACTAAAAAAGCTGATATTTTAATTGTTGCCATAGGAAAATCAAAGTTCATTACTAAAGAAAAGGTAAAAGAAGGCGTAGTAATTATCGATGTAGGGATTTCGAGAGAAAATGGAAAGTTATCTGGAGATGTAGATTTTGAAGGCGTTTTTGAAAAGTGTTCGTGGATTACTCCAAACCCCGGAGGCGTAGGCCCTATGACTGTTAGTTTTTTGCTTCAAAACACGTTTAACGCGTATAAAAAGCAGTTTTGAACTACCACGCCCTAAAGGGCTTGGATTCGTAGGTTAAGAGGCGTTAAACTTTTAACACTAATGGATGGTTCAAACATCCTCTATCCCCTAACCACTTGGACTCAGGGACTCCTTTCTGTATCATGTTTCTTGAAGCGTTCACATCGGCATTTAATACTAACCCGCACTCATTACACGCATATAGACCGCGATACTTGCGGTTTGACTTGCGAACGACTCCGCACGAAGAGCAAGTTTGCGAAGTATATTCTTCGGTGATTCTCACTACTTTAATTCCGACCATCTCGGATTTGTATTCGATTTGTCGAACAAGTTTTAGAAAAGGTATTGACACGAAGTTTTGATTGTTTTTCTTCCCTATCGCGATCTTTTGCTTCCAACCCTCGTTATACCCGATGACTATCGTTCCTATATCGTTAGAAATGCAGTAATTGATTACTTTTCTCGAAGTTTTGTGGAAAAAATCTCTAATTTTATTGTTTCGCTTTCGATGAAGCTTCAAGATGCGCTTAGTTAATTCGGCGTCGTTACAAATCTTGCTGAACGATTTGTATTTGGCTAATTGCTTGTTATAGAATTGATTGATCGACTTCACGACACCGCCTTTGATAATCAGTGGGTTGTTTCCAACGTTATCTGACGCAGTTACGATGTTGTTAAGTCCTAAATCGATCCCTAACACGTTATCCTCGTTCAAGTACAAGTCTCGTGGCTCGTAGTCGTAGATCAATTCGATGTTATATCGATCCCCGAAAGGAACGATGCGAACTCCTTTCACGCTTTCGAGATCCGTTTTAATTCTCGGAAAGCCTAACCTTTCCATCTTTCTCGTGAGTAAAACAAAACTGTCCTTCAACCTACATTGTAAAGATGTGAAATAGACTAAATTACGACCGTTCTTACGCTTGTAACGTGGGAGCCTTGGCATTCCTTGAAATTTAAACGGTTCTTTTTTCCACATTTTAATCGCTTTAAAAAAGCTCTTAAAGTTTCGATCTACTTGTTTAAGGACTTGCTGTGGCGGATGAGATCCGCACGATTCTTGTAGTTTTCTATACGATTCGTGAGTTTTTAGCAATTTCCATAACTCGTTATATCTAATCCAATGACGATCCATGAAGAATCGTTGTCGAACTGTATAGGTGGCGACGTTAAACAAGTTTTTTGAAAGAAAAGTAATTTCGTCCAATAATTTCGAATGTTTGAATTGAACTTGTCGAACGAGTTGCATTAATTAAGCACGGATTATTTCGTATTTAAAGAAAGAGAGGTATAATTTTTAATGATTAAGGCAAAATTCATCACAACCCTAAGGGGATGTGTTTTCTTTTGCGAAAGTGATAAACGAAAAAATCTTTTAGAAACTGAATCAAAAAATTTAAGTTAAATTATTAATATATCTACGACCTAATAAGCTTAGAATTAAATTTTGTCCTAAACTTTAAAATTAAGAAATCTTTAAAAATATGGCTATTTTAGAACTTGGTATCAATTTAGGCATACGTAATATCCTAAACATAAGATATTACGATTCAGATACTGGAGTGGGGTTAGACCCAGAATTGAGAGCGGGATTTCTATCTGCTCTTGAAAGTTTTACAACAGAAGTCTTTGGGGATGACATTAATGTTATTTCTTTAGCCTCGTTTAAACTAGTTTGTTATTGTGAATTAATTTCATTACCCAATGATGAATCAAATAAGCAACCATTGATTTCTTTTGCTATTACCGAAAAAGAAACGGACTCAGAGATCGTTAAAAAACATCTAGAAGAAATTAATTCGCATTTTCTTAATAGATATTCTTTTCATGATATTTTTTCCAAAAAAGAAAAATACTTCAAGAAATTTGAAAGTCGAATTGATGGTATTATTGGAGATCTTAAGTTAAAAACCGAAGATCGTTTTAGGTCTATCTTTTAAAAGTTTCAACTGTTATTTAATCTTTAAATTTAACAATAACTTCTATAATATTATTACGATTTGAGTTCATTCGAGGATTAAAATTATGAGTTCAAATATAGGAGCTGAAGCTCAAGCAGCATACAATAAGTATCTAGATGCTTCTTCAATAGACGAGAAAATAAAACGTCTTGAAGAATTTCTGTCTCTAGTTCCTAAACACAAAGCTACGGAAAAGATTGTGGCTTTGAATAAATCTCGCCTTGCAAAACTTAGGAGAGAACAAGATTCGGAAAAGGCACGAGTCAAATCCATCAGTAAAATGGTTAGTCCTTTTTCGATTAAAAAGGAAGGTCTTCAAGTAATATTAATAAGCGATTATCACACTCCTGGTGTAGGAAAAACTTCTCTATTAAATTTATTGACGGGGGCTGCTAAAGAAAAGATTGGCAAATTCACGGCTATCCCGGAGATAGGTATATACGAATACGATAAAATTCGCTATCAAATTGTTGATATGCCTTCGATTATGGAAGGCGCTTCAATTGGAATAGGAAATGGCAAAGAGATCATCTCGCAATTAAGAGCGGCCGATTTACTGTGCTTTTGCGTTGATTTATCTCGAGATTATAAGGTACAAATGGATTTGCTTTTAAGTGAGTTGAACAAATCCTATATACGAATCAATGTCCCCCCACCTCCAATTACGATTGAAAAATCGGGATCTAATAAGATTCAAGTATTCTATCTAACAAATGAATCTAAAGAAAACGACAACATTGAAGAATTGACCGAAAGAATCAGAGAAATAACCCACGCAGGAGGCATACGAAATGCTATTGTAAGAGTTTTTGGGAAGATTACTCTCGACCACATTGTCGATACTTTAAATTCTTCCGTAGTTTATAAAAAAGCAATTATCCTGGGAACAAAAGGAGACCTATCGCTAACAGAAAATACCTTTCACAAATTAGAAGAGTCGTATTCAGATAAATTTCCCCTAATAATTGGGACGTCCGCAAATAAGAAAGAGATTCCCAATAATTTTGGGGAAGTGATCTTAAACCATTTAAAAAAAATAAAGGTTTATACAATGAATAAAAGCGTCGTAGCTGAAAAACCATTAATTTTGGATGCTACTGATCCTATCCCAACCATAAGAGATGTAGCCATAAAAATACACCATAAATTTTTTGAATCTTTCGATTACGCGATAGTCATTCGTAAAGACGCTCGACAATTAAAGAAGAAAGTTGGATTAGATTACGAACTAAAAGAAAATGATATTATAGAATTACACATAAAGTAAGTGCTAAGTTTTCTTCATGAAAATTTTTAATTTAAATAATCCTCAACTTTGATACTCATATTTAATAAAGTTTGAATGATTTCAGAGAGTTCGTGATCAGACAAAGAGTCTTTATCAATGAGCTTGCTTGCTAATTCACGGTAAATTTCCCAACCATTTTCCTTTACTAGTTTTAATTTTGTGCTAAAAGAGTATAAATTTAGATAAGAATTTTTAAAATCTCCCAAATGAATTGGTTTTCCACCCAAATTATCAACAGCTTCGTTTACAGATGTTTTGATGTTGTTTAAATAATAATTCAATTTGAACTTTGCATCTTTCAATTCATTTTTAAATCTGCTTACCTCACCTTGGTATTTCAAAAACGTGCTCTCATCTCGTAGCTCTTCTGAGAGCTCTACAACCGTTTGAGCTGTCGATAGTTTACTTGGAATATTAACGGTGTTTTCTATCTTATAGATCAAGAGATCTCTTTCCTGAACTAGATTTTCAAACTTTTCTTCCGTTAATTTCTTTTTATGTGCCCATATTGATTTAAGCATCTGCTCAGGGCTTTCAAGCAATGTTTTCTTCACATCTTTTACATTTGCTAATATTAATTCAGTAAGTGGGTGATCCAATATTTTAAACTCTCCGCTATTCCCCTCCCAAGAAAGAAACTGTTGCTCGTGCTTCTGAAGTACTTTAATTAATTTAGGTATTAATTTGTTTATAGCTTTAGCATCCTCTTTATCAGCGATAATAACCATATCAACTTTAATCTTAGAGAGCGAAGTAACTAAAACCGTATATTCGCCTAGCTCGATGTTTTTTAATTCTTGTGAACCGTTAAGAACTAGTTGAGAAACAAAAGATTTTATAGTTAAAAAAAATGAACTAAACATTTCCATTTTTCCAGCATTTATCTCTTGAAAACTCTTATCGTATATCAGTAAACCGGTGTGGCTCTGATAAAGAAAAATAGTATAAATCATATAATTAGAAGTTTGTTTTATTAATTCTTTACTTTTATCTTCGTTTTATTCAAGTAATTAATTATCGTATAATATTTCAATTATTTTATTTTTATTAATCAACTAATTACTAAAAATGTTATTTTATTTCTTAGTTAATTATTTTAAAATGGTTTTTTACATGATTTATTAAGAATAAAAAAAAAAATACAAAAAATTAGAATATAAAATTTACTTATGGCCCTGTCGTTGCTATTATGCCAATTTGAGTATAAAAGGTAGTAAGCATCATAACAAATAATACAATAGCAGCAATAGTTAAGTGTGTTCTTTTTGTTTTTTCATCTATGCGATCATTTGTAGCATATCCAATAAATCCAATAAACAATAAAATTAATCCAATATTGACAACAACTCTAGCAGCATTTCCAATAACCAATCCTTGTTGTTTCATCCAAAGATTTGTTAATATTATATCTTGTTCTTTTAATTGATATTCTTGATATCCATAATTTCCTAACCAATAATTCATCTGATTCTCTTCATCTGCATAGGTTTTCCAATTATTTGCATTAATTGCCATAGAGGTACTGATCATCATTATGGTGCCTGCTGCAACCGCAACAATAATTCCAAAAATTAAACATTTTTTTGCTCTATTTTCTTCCATTTTTTTAATCACCTTTTATGTCCTCTGTTTTTTTGAATATATTAATGCGATAACAATAGCTACACAAATTACTCCTCCTCCAATAAGATAAAAAAGTATTCCAGCTTCCTGACCTGGACCATCTATTATCACTTTTATATCAAAATACGCATGTTCTCCTAAAGTTGAATTTGATCCCCACGAATTAACACCCCATATTAATATCACATAATCATTAGGAATGCTATATAAAACACTTCCTGTATAACCTCCCATAAATTCCATATAGTAGTAAGAACCCATCACTAAAGTTCGCTGAGTAGAAGTATGTCTAACAATAGGTTCTCCAATAACAAAATCATCATAACTAGCATATAACATTTGTAAACCATCTCCGGCATTAGGAGCTCCATTAACTTCAAGATCATTTAAATATTCTGATTTTTCCACAAAAATTATGTGAACGGTTATGTTTTCTAAACCTACAGACATTTCAACATCAATTTTTTGGTTTTTCTCCAGTGTAAAGCTCAATGCATAAGTTGAATTCATAAAAGTCATACTATCATCATGTACTCTTTTTCCCTTCTCATCCAATAAAGTTATCTTTTCACTAACAATACCCACAACTGGACCAGATGCAATTAAAATAATTCCAATAACTGCTAAGGCTATAGAAACAGATTTTAAAGTTTTTTTTGACATATTAATCATTTTTTTATAAATTGATATTTCTATTTTATATTGTTATTATTTAAGGTTTTACTCTAATTTCGATTGATGTTTTTTTTCTTATTTTCACTATTTAATGAAATAATTCTTCTTATTCTCTAATCTGTCATTAGTTTTAACCTTAATAATTTAATACGTATAAATCTGCGAATTTTGTGGAGGTGAACTTGTTGGAAAGCGAGTTTGAATTCCAATCTTCGATGGTACAAAAGTATTAGGATTGAATTTTCTTCAATTCTTAATTCTTTCTATTATTTCGGGGATCTCTAAAAGCTCCTTCTTATAATCCGAATCCAGCTTGGGCAACCCTTTTGAAATATTAAGTATGCTTTCAAACGAATATATTAAACTTTCCAGATAGTTAATAAGATCTCCTTTAAATACTAGAATGTTGTATTCTTCTTCTAAGTAATAACTAAGCTCTTCAATTGAGAGGTTGTCCTTAATTCTTAAATTCAAGATGATTCTCTCTAAGTTCAACCTTCCACATTCACAGTAAGGGCTGTCCTCACAATCGCAGTTGAAAATTTCTCTTGTCCATTTGACAATATATTCTATAAATTCTTGGGAGAATGTTTTTCTTTTCTTCACATAATTAGCGTCCATCAGCGATAAATTGCTTGAACTGAAGAAATTATTTGAGGAATATTTTGCTGGTCTATGTTTTGATAAATCAGCGACGACTTTTTTAGTGAGATAAACATTTCTTAATGCTTTTAATTCAAGAACAATATCAATAATCTTTTTCTCTTTCTTTTTTAAGCTATTGATAATTTCCAGGCTTATTTCAACGGTTAAAAAAGATTTAGCAACAGCTTGACCTAAAAAAGTGGGTTTATATAGAGAATTATTTTCTATTTGGATAAGTTTAAGTTTTGATAATTTTTTTAAAAATTCTTCTAATTCGTAATCAGAATTAATTAAAAAGTTATAGAATTTATATATTTTCTCTTTCTCGACTCCCTCATTATATGTTGAGATGAATGCTAATAGTTCCGTTAAGAATCTATCCTCATCAAGCTGTAATTCAAAGTCTTTTATTTTTCCATTTAATAAATTAATAGCAATATTTTCTTCGGTTATTTTAGTTTCA
Organism: Promethearchaeota archaeon; assembly: GCA_018238625.1. Classification (GTDB taxonomy): domain Archaea; phylum Asgardarchaeota; class Lokiarchaeia; order Sigyniarchaeales; family SOKP01; genus SOKP01. Next base: position 29,451 of record JABCSY010000024.1, on the reverse strand, counting down.
TGAGAACATATTTTTCCCGGTTCTACAAGTAAATATGCCAATCCAACATCATGCTTTTTTAACCTTCCAGCCCTTCCTAACATTTGCTCAAATTCGGCAACAGTTAATAATTTGATCCCCATAATTAACGATTCAAAAATCACCTGTTTTGCTGGAAAATCTACTCCCGCCGCTAAAGCTGCTGTTGCGACAACCGCTGAAATATGTTGCTTTTGAAACTTAAATTCAATTACTTTACGCTCTTCATGTGTAAGCCCAGAGTGATATGACATCACTTTTAATCCTTTATTTTGGAGGTAATTAGCAAGTGATTCGCATTTTTTTCTTGAATTTGTGAATATTATAGATTGTCCTTTAAACCCATATGTAGATGACTCAGAGTATGCTGCTCGCACTAATTTTGTAATATTTCTGAGCTTTATTGATTCGTTGAGACATAATATTAAATGGCGTTCAATAGGAACAGGTCTATTATTGTAATTAATCAAAATGCAACCCAACTTTTTCGCTAAAGCTTCTGGCGCACCTATTGTTGCGCTTAAATACAAAAATTGTACGTCTTTAGAGATTGATTTTAACCTAGCTATTAAACCATCCAAAATGAACCCCCGTTCTTGATCGCTTAAAGTCTGAATCTCGTCGATAATTATAGTTCCTATTGTTCCTAATTTATCTTTATTACCACTTCTTAAAATGTAATCAATAGCTTCATATGTACCGATAATCACATCAGCGGATCTCAGTCTGCTTAAATCGTTCGGTTCATTTTTTTCAAGAATAGATTCTCCTACTTTCTTAATAATTTTTAAGCTAAGTTTCTTATATTTACTCTTAAACTCTTCTGTTCTAACATTAGCTAGAGCTACTATTGGTACTAAATAAAGCATTTTACGCTTTTCACTCAACACTCTTGTAATCCCTGCTAGTTCGCCAACTAAAGTTTTACCTGCAGACGTGGGTGCCATAACCAATTGATTACTGTATTCTTCTATCAAGCCCCTTTCAATTGAAATTACTTGTATCGGTAATAAAGTCAAAATATTAAGCGCTTTTAATAAAGCTTTAAAATCTTTGTGAATTTTAAGATTATCAATCGAATAATTGATGTATTTTTTGCTAATTGGAGGATTTCTTTCGACATCATACAATGTTAAGTCCTTGTTTTTAACGGGATTAAAATCCACTTTAAAAGAGTTTAGTACTCTATTAGTATCCCTAAATTTTAAAATTAAATGATTAAAAAAATTCTTAAGTTTAAGATTGATTTTATTAGAAGAGATAAGGCCCGCAACTTGTACTTGTTTTAGAACAATATCTAAAGCACAATTAGAGCAAATAAATTGATTTTTTAACGATTTTACCTTGGTTTTTTCGCTTAAAATGGTGAATTTTTTGACCTCTAAACAAGATTTGCAAAATGTTAGGTAGACAATATTATTTTCGTCGAACTGAAAATTTTCAAGCATTTGTTTTATCAGCTGGAATTCTTCTGGATCAGTTTGACTTGAAAAACCAATAAATTTATTTTTTTCGTCAATTAAAAATTTTTTAAGGAGTCGCGGATTTACTGGCTCTAAGTGGTCATTTTCTTGAATCTTGAAAAAATTTACAGGCCGCACTTTGCCTTTAAAGTCTAACCCAAAAAGTACTAACCCTCTAAAGAATGGTTTATTGATGTAAGAAAAGATTTGCTTTTTTTTCTTATACGATTTCAGATAAAAGAAGTTTATGTTGAAATATAGTTCATGTTTATGTTGATAATTCCTGTCGAAAACAATGAAGTAATCTTTAGAAGGAGTAGCCAAAAGAAAAACCATTCAATTTAAACGAAAATAATAAAAACAAAATTCTAAAATCCAAAAACAGCTTTAATTTTATCGTAAATCTCTTTTATTTGCCTTAACTTGGCCTCATCTCCTTGGTCAATGTAGTGTTGTACCCAATCTTTAAGGCCCCCTTGTTGAATCCATTGTAAGAAGTACTCTACACTCTGTCGTTCTTCAGCTGACATTTTTTTAAATTTTAATTTTAATCTAGTTTTAATAAAATTATAAATTATTCTATTTTATATTTTTATAATTCTAAAGTTATAAAATAAATAAATCCAAGTATTAAAAAATTAATGTGATATAATTTTGCCCGAAATAAGAATAAAAACACCAAATTTGGATGAAATTTTTGAGAAGTGGAAGCAGCGTGCCGTAAGACAAGATAAGAAAAGGATGGAAAAACAATTTGGCACTAAAGGTGCTGTTTTTTCGTTAGACGCTGTAAGTGCAGCGGAATACGTTAAAGATACCCAAAAAGAAGCCGCAATTTATTTTGCGATTAAAAAAACTGTTGGTACTTTACCCGAAGGTGCGGAAGAAAAAAGTGTTCTTGCCCCAAGAGTTGTGAGAGAAACATTTTACTCTTTTAAGGGTGAAGGTAAGCTCAATAAAGAAAATTGGAAAGGCGATGAAAAAGTACCTACATACGAAACAATTCAAGCAGTTTCTTGTAAAAAATGTAGTGGTAAAGGCTATGTGGAAGAAAAATGTAAGACATGTAAAGGAACGGGAAAAATCGAAGAAAAATTGACTGTGTTAACTGGTGAAGAACAGAAAAAGGAGACTAAACCGTTTTCTTATCCATGTGGCGTTTGTTTTGGTACAGGTACGAGAAAAATAAAATGTAGTGATTGTGAAGGCCATAAGAGCTTGTTTAAATATCAAATTTTGCCAGTCCCTTTTAAAACTGTCGTTACTGGAATTCCAGTACTCCATAGCAGCGCACAAACAAAATACGAAAAAGAAATTGAGCGAGATCTTCACCAAATTATAGAAGAAGTTGAGGGTATTAACTTTAACGATTTTAAAGATCTAGAGTCGAAAGCGGAAGCTTCTTTAGGTTATTGGAACAAGAATATTAAGAAAACGATTAATTCAGCAGGAAGCGACTACAAAAGCTACTCAAAAGATAAGGAAGCAAAAATTACCACGCAAATCTATCTTTTTCCGATGATCCAAATGTTTTGCGAGACAAAGCGCGGTAGCAAGTTCGAAATCTACTCTTTAGGGAGTGCTAACAAATTTATGATTTACTCGAATTTTTAATTAAATTTTTATTAAATCAATTTCTTTACTTTTTTCTAATTTATATAGCATTTTGCGCTTTAGCCATTTAGTGATTCATAATTCAATCTGATAAATTTAAATAACAAAAGATTCTTATTTCATAATATTAAAAAATTGATATGAATCTAAAATGTTAATAGACCCAAAAGTAAAGAGCATTGTAATCTTTAACGGTGGCGGCGGAATCGTCGAAAGGGAAATGAAATTACCCGTTCAACAAGGAATAAACGAATTTCAAATCCAAAATGTTCCTGCCAGTTTTGATCCAAACTCTGCCGATATTAAATTGGAGCATCTAACTCCAGAGGATAAAGAATTAATCACTTTACAGCAAACAATAATATCGTTACCCGATTTTAAGAATGCTGAGCAGCTAATAGGTAGGGAAAAATCCGCAGCTAATAGTATCATTTCATACGCCATAGATTTTACCCGAGAATTAAGGGAGAATGTTTTGAATATCTGCGAAGCTTCTTCTTACAGAACATATTTCGATATGAAAGGAACGTTCAATTTTATAATAAATTCCACTAAAGATGGTGAAATTATTGTAAAAATCATTTATTTCTTGTCCGATGTAAGAATTAGGTGGAACACAACACTTCAAGTTAACATTAACGAGGACGGAAAGACCGCGGAAATCGAAGGCTTTATCGTGGTGGACAATCAAACAGGTTTTACCTACGAGAATGTCGAACTTGGATTTGCAATATTTGAATTACCTCAACCACCCTCCAATATTGTTGATTACCAAACAAATATACCGGCCGTAGGGCTGAGACAAGAGATGTTGGGTGAGCTGAATAGCTTAAAAAACATTCAAAAGGGTCCTATGAAAAGAACTCAGAGGTTTAAACAATTATTATGAGGGGATTGACAAAATGAAAGCGACCGTTCCAACAAGGAAAAAAATAAAATTAAAATGGTTTAAGTCTAAATGTAAATTTAACATCGATCGAAAAATTGAGGTTCAATACACTGCAATTTCAGTTTCGTCAAATAAGTTAACTTGGGAAGCCATTATTAAATATATCTTAGTAAAAGAAGGAGAAAACGTTGATCTTCCAACAAATTCCCCCATGACGCTTTATAAGAATAATTTACCCTTCTTATTTCTCAATACCGCCGAAAGCATAGGTAACAAAATAATCTCCGAAGAATTAATTGATGACGACGTTATTATTAACGATGATATCGTACAGATTGAAGAGGGAGAGCCAAAAATAACCTTTGAAGACGCTATTCAACCCAAAGAACATATTGAAGTTAGAACAAGCTTTGATTTAATATCGCGAAAAATTAATATAGAAAATAAACTGAACTATCCTATTGAATTAGTATTGGATTTCAAGCAAACTAAAGAAGTTACTTTCATTGGATCCGAGCCAGAACCCTCTGAAATTGAAGAACCTAATTACAAGTTTAAACTTTCGATCCCTCCCGAAGGCACTTCTAAAACCACATTAGAACTTAAAGCAAAAATCGTAAAAAGAGTCACAAAAATTAAACCGGAATTTTTAAAGAAATTCAAATAATTTTTTTTCTTTCAATATTTTCGTTCATAAGAGCTTTAAAACTAATTATTTCAAAATTGAGTTTATTTTTTTCCTCCCTTTTACAACGAAGCTTAAGGAAAATGTGTTGTTGCGGCAGATTTAGTCGGCATGTGCGTCAAAACCTTATGTAGGTGGTAAAAGTCAAAAAAAATAAGGTTACAGATAAAGTTTAATAATTTTATTATCTTTTATAATAATGGTATAAGTTTAAGATCATTTTTGCATTTTAATCAACAACAATGGGTTGAGAAGGAAATTAGAGTTAGAGCTTGTGTTAGATGTAAGAAATATATAATCATTAATCCGAACGATCCGACTAATCAAATTCAAATAAAATCGTTTGAAAGAGTCCACACAAATCATACATTAATTACTGTAGAACAGAACGAAATTAAAGAATTTTACGAGAAAACACAAAAATTAGACGATCTTAGCGCTTCTGAATCAGAATTAGCTAGTTTGGATAGAGATAAACGTAAAAGAGTAGATAACAAGAATATATTGGAACAATATCGTTATCTTGTTAACAATATATTGGATGTAATTGTGGAAATAGGTTCAGATGGTACAATTATTTATTGTAGTCCTCAAACTTTTAAATTATTTGGTTATCAACCTGAAGAATTGATAGGTTTAAATGTGTTTAACTTTTTCCATCCAGAAGATTTACCCAAAATTATTAAAAATCTCGAGGAAGCAATAAATAAGGGGGAGCTTTTTTCAGCAGAATACAGAACCCGCCATAAAGGTGGACATTACATCTCAGTCTCGGCAAAAGGGGGCGTTTTTAAGGAGAACGGAAATTTTAGGTTTATTACAGTTGTTAGAGAAATAGAAGAACAAAAAAAATTCGATGAAAAAATAAAAGAATATATATCAAGATATGAAGACCTAGAAAAGGATTTCGAAATTAAGTATCGTGAAAAAATATTAACTTTAAAAGATTCGGATAAAAAGTTTCGGCACTTATTCCAAACTTCCCCAAACGCAATAATAATCTCAAATTTTGGAGGTACTATAATAGATTGTAATTACGCTACTTATAAGTTGTTTAAGTACAAAAAAGAAGATTTGGTTGGCAAAAACTTTCTACAACTTATGACTTTACCTTCAAGTACCGTATCCATTCTTCATAATGTATACGAACAATTAATTAAAGGACAAGATGTAGAACAAAGCGAAATTCAAGGTTATAATAAGGAAGGAAAATTAATATGGGTTTCTTACACAGCTACTTTAATCCGATTGCATAATGAGATTTTAATCCAAGTTATTGCTCAAGATATTACCGAGAGAAAAATAAGGGGAGATATTTAATTGAAATCATTAGAAGAAGATCTTAATCGGTGTTAATATTTGATGAAATTGATCTTCTCCTAACTTGAGCTAAGAATTTATATTATTTGTTAAAAATGACTTATTTTTATATATTTTAACAACAAAGTGTTATTTAACTTTTATCTAATTAAATTTCACAAAAAATTGATGGAAAATGAAACGATATATAAGTTTCGACTTTATTAAAGGCGTTGGTATTTTGGGAGTAGTTTGCTTCCATGTGCTAAATGTTGCGTTTTCTGAAGAGGTTGACAAGATCATAGCTGGAGATGCGCACATATTGTTATTGCTTTTAGGCGTAGTTCTGCTTTACTTAGGGTATTTCGATGGTCTTTTTATCTTAATGTCTGCAATTGGCAATACAATTTCAACTAGAAGACAATGGAACAAGAATATCGAGGTAATGGATAAAAAACTGGCAGCCCTAAAAGTATTTAAAAATCAAGCGATAAGGGGCTTAATAATTTGGGTTTTTGGCTTTATATCAGAAGCCTTGCTCAATGGCTTGCTATTGGATGTAATCTTAGGTGAAAGCGATATTTGGTTGAGTCTGGGAAATCACTTATTTCGAATCAATGTTTTGCAAACCATAGGTATTGCCACGATAATTATCAGTGGAATTTACGCTTATTGTTTGTATAAAGGATGGTCTACTAAGAAGATTCTAATCCTTTCTCTTACTCTTTTAATTATCGTTTTGCTTTTACGCCCCTTAGTAACTGAATTAGGGAATGCTTACATGGTAGATTTCAGGAGTCCTTGGAACAATTGGATTAATCGCGATTTATGGACTAATTTAACCTATATCATAATTGTGCCGTTTATAAATAGGTTCACTCCTCTTGTCCCTTTTTTCTCGCTTTCCCTTTTTGGTTTGATTGCGGGCTCTTATATAGGCGAGGGAAGAATAACAAAGAATTTTTTAAAATGGTCTTATTTGAGCGCTTTGTTCCTTCTCATAACTGCGATTGTTTCAGGGTTATTACTTGGTTTTGATTTAGAAGGCGATAGTTTATTCTTGTTTAGTTTTGTAGCGGCTGGAGAGATTGCCATTGGCACTTTAATACTTCAATTAGTAGATTATAGGGGAAAAGCAGAAAAATTTGGAAAGAAAACCATCTTCTTTAGACGATTCAACATGTTGTTATTGACAATTTGGAGTTTTCAATGGGTTACTATCTTCCCTGTGTTGATTTTCGATGCCGTAACCGGGTGGGGTGCTTTAGATGGAATGCTAAACGGTTACCAACTTCTGCTACTGCTTGCTATTGTCGTGCTCTTTTGGTACATAATAGTAAAGCTGTGGGAAAAAGTAGAGTTCAAGGGATCTTTTGAATGGTTGACAATTACAATTCTTTCGAAAGGAAGGGCGGACGCAGGAGATAGGCTTAAAATTCAAGAAATGCTTTACAATCCTGAATCGATCGTAATAAGAGAAAATAATTGATAATTGAGCAATTTTTTTTTATTTTTTTATTTTAATATTTATTCTAGAATGTCGTAACGGTGAAACAATTTTATAACTATTTTTAAAACCCAATATAACTTTTTTGGAACCCGACCAATTAAAGCGTTAAAAACGGTCATCATATCGCTTTCTAACGAATGAATGTTACGCTCAAAATCGGGATAACATAATCCTCCAGTAACTTTAGGTGGGCTACCAAAACTTTTAACAATTTTCCATGGACCATCGTGATTTCTTGCCCCTAACCACGTATTGTCAGATTTAATTAGATCTTTTTGACATGATTTCAGTTTAACTTCGCCATAAACGTTAATTGGACCAACTCCTCCGCTACAATCCTTATTTTCGATAAATATTAGATTTTCACCAGGTTCTAGATACTTTTTAATATCGAATATTTGAATATTATTTTCTAAAACCACATAATTTAACGAATGTCTGGTTATTACATGGCCGATATGATTATTATTTAGGCTAATTTTTGCGAAAGTCCCTCCAATTACTTGTAAGTAAGCACTTTCAATCTCACCGTCGATCTCAATCGTTTTTTTAAAGTAAGTAGTGTTAATTTGGTGCTTTTTCTTTGCGTTAAGGTAAATTAATTCGCTAGGAATACTTGGGTTCCGCCATTTGCTTCTGTTTCGAGTTTCTTCGATTTTTCCGTCGTAAAATTTCAGTAACCACAAATATTTCTTCTTTATTGATTCAAAACCATCTTCTTTTGCAATGTTCAACCATAAGGTTTCGTATTCCTTTAGGAGTTCGTTTAACTCCCTTTTTAAAGCCTCAATTTCTTTTATTATTATTAATAAATATTCGTCTTTTACTCTTTTAGACCGTAAATCAACTAATTTTTTAGAGTTAATTCTCTTATTGCAGTAAAATTTTATATGCTTTGCAATAAAGGCTAAAACTCTAATGTTTTCCTTATTAATTAGTACTATTTTCTCTAAATCTTTGCATATGACAATAATTTCGTCCATATTTTTGATTAAAGAATCAAATTTAGAGGTTTTTAGATTTTTTCTATATAACGAACTTTTCTTGTTATATGGGTGGCTGAAAAAGTGATTATAATAAAAAGTAGGTCTTGTATGTAAACGCTTTTTATCTTCAACAGCTCTTAAGGTTCTTATAACTTTAAATAACCTAGGATCGTTAATTCCATAAAAATGTAGTAAAAGGCCTTTCCAAAATTTTATTGGATTTACATTTTTTGAAGGACTCCAACCAACTTGTGAAGAGTAAATAAAGCCGTAAATTCTATTTTCTCTAATTTCCTTATTTGAATAATCTCCCCAACTCGAAGTTATTTCTCCTATCGCTCCGTTTTCATAACCGTTTCTAATCAAGTTTGATATGTTTTTTTTAGAGCGGGTGAACGATGGAAACAATCGATTGTAATCTATAATAGAAGGACTAACAATTATGGGTAATCTAAATTCTTTTATTTTTTTTAAAATTGGATGGTTTTCTTTAGTATTGTATTTCCAATACATTACAATCATATCCTTAGGTAAACCCTCTAAAACTTCTCGATACTTGTAAAGGATATCGTGGTATATAATGATCTTTTTATATCCATGACTTTTAACGATCTCGTAAATCTTTTTGTAATGTTTTAAGTACGCATTACCGATTCCTATCTTGTCTACATATTCTTTCGATGCTCCTTTCCCTACATCCCAACTTTCATCTGCTCCTATATGGAAGTATTCAGATTTGAACGCTTCACTTAAATCCCCTATCATACCATCTAAAATTTTATAGATTTTGTCGTTTGCGATGTTCAAACTATTTGAGCCTGGAAATTCCCCATATTGCCAATATTTTTCGTTGTGAAGTATATTTTCCCAGTGCCCAATCGTTTGAAAAATCGGGATTAATTCTACAAAATGCTGTTTCGCATAAGCGAATAAATCTTTTATTTCTTCTTTGGTGTAAGCCCCTCTGCCTTTGCCAATATCTGGATATTTTTCAAATTTGAACATATCTTGCATGTAAACTAAGTAGTAATGATTTATTTTAAAATGACTTAACACTTTGATAAACTTCTTGAGATTTTTTACCGTTGCTGCTTGACCTCTCGAAATATCATCCGACACGCCTCTAATACTTAATAGGGGGTAATCAATTATAGCTACTTGACTTATCAATTTCTTGGTAGGAGTCGAATTTATCAGTTGAATCAAAGTTTGAATCCCATAGAATATTCCTTGCGAAGATTCCGCTTCTATGTATATTTTTGACTCGTTTGAAATTAGAATATATCCCTGTTCAATTTTATTTTTATTTTGCAAAAAATCATCAAAATCTAATTTAGGAAAAGATTTTTTACAAATCTCTATAGTTGATTCACTTTGAGGGAGCTTTAGATTTTCTTGGACATATTTAATTTCTAATTCTCTTTCAAATCCAAAAATTTCTAATTGTTTTTGAAAATGATCGATAATAAAGGAATCTTTTCTGGGTAAATTAGATATAATTGATGATTTTTCACTGAATTTTAATAATTGATGATTTATTAACTTGAAATAACGTGGTTCCGGAATTAGTAAAACTTCTTCGTGATTTAATTCAGTTCGAATTAAGTTATCAAGACAAATGAACATAATTATAATGTATTCTTAACAAATATTAAGATTTTTCAATCATATTTTCTTCTTGCCCTAATCAAAAAAACCTTATCATAATTTGAAAATAAAAAGATTGTTCCTTTTATACAGTTCCAATTGTAATTAATGATTGATTTTTAGTAAGTTTCTCCAGTAGTAAATCAATTATTTCACTCGTAGAATTTATATCTAGTTTCTCTAATCTCATCTTCAATGAATTTTTTATGGTATTCTTGAAATCAACAAATTCAAGTTGATTTAGGGGTTTAAAAGGCCCCAACTCGTCATTAATTGCTAATTTAATTAAACCTCTACCTGCGGGGGAACTTACATTGATTTTTTCCGCTAATTTGTTTCCTAAGAGTTTAATTATTTCCATTATTTTAACTTTCAGTTAGTTGTTTTCTTACCAAATTCATTAGTTCTTCTTCGGTAAATTCACTATCCTTTTCTGTTTGATAATTTCTATTTAGATACTTTTTTAACCAATTTGGCATCATCCAGGCTAAACTAAACCCAAATGCAAAAATTACTGATATTATAGCAGTTGTACCAAAAACAGCTAGGCTTATTATATTACTTGGAGACCCCCATGGCGTATTATATGGTTGAAAAAATTCAGGTAGGCTGTGAAAACTCATAATAAATGAGAGGATAGAGATTAACCTATATCTAACTTTTATCCATGGTTCAATATCTTGGTTTTTAATAATTTTATATGCTGAATAAGATGACCATGCCAGCCAATTAAAAACTAAAAAAACATAGGGAAGATCAAAAACGGCTTGTAAATAATAAAGAAGAGGAGTTCGCTCAATAGCCATCATTCCATAAAAAATTTGCTGAATAATAGCTAACGCTATTACTACAAAAAGTATTAGTTTAGCAGGAGATTTACGATTTTTATGAAATGTTAAATTAGTAAAAATAACTGCTAGAATAAAACCGATATTAACAAAAATCTCTTGGAAGAGATATCCTGATTGAATATTCAAAATAAAATTACCAACAAATCCAATCGGTATTACTGTAAAACTTGTCCCTAAACATAAAAGCTCTACAATTTTCCTTTGGATTCCCTTAACCAATAAAAAAATACCCACAGTGAATAAAGTACTGAGAAATAACATTAAAAGAGCTACAAAAATCCAGAATAAAATATCATACATCTTAATCAAATTTTAAGAAAGTATTTATTAGCTAGATCGAAAAAAGACTTCTAATTTAAATCTTCTTGAATTATTTTTTTTTATTACGGTTTAATTCTACAACATATTTTCTACTTAAACAGTATAAATCATAGAGAGGTGATATTCTTTTAAATCGATGATACAGTGCATATTTCTAAAACAATTCGAAAAAATTACCATTCTTTAATCATAATAATAAATTTACTACCTTTTTTATGATCCCCTTTAACTTTATCTTCGACCCATATCTTTCCTTGATAAGTTTCAACCAATTTTTTTACTAATGACAAGCCTAAACCTAACCTATTAAAACTACTGGTCTCTAAAGTCCCCCTTTGAAAAATAGTGTGTTTCTGAGCATCTGCTATTCCTAATCCGTTGTCTATGAATTCTAATCTGATATAATTAATTTTATCTTGAACTTCTTTTAAAACATATATTTGGATTTCAATTATAGCATTTCTATTGTGTTTCACCGCATTATGTAAGATATTTTCGAAGACATCTTGTAAGAGACTATTTGCTTTACCATAAATTTCATCGTATTCTGAATTGTATTGCCAAACAATTTGTTTTTTTGGAAGCATCTTACGAACATTTTCTAAAGAGATATCAATCAAGCTACAAATGTTAATCGGAGTAATTGTGCTCTCATGATCACTAACCGAAGATATTTTTCTAATATTTGAAACGAGTTTTGCTCCACGATTTACCTGATCTTCAATTATGTCATACAGACTTTCTAAACTTAATTGCGTTTGAGCATTTTTTAAATATAATTTACACAACTCGATTGAAGAGAGTATCCCTTGTAAGATGTTGCTTACGTCGTGAGCAAACACGTCTTTATAAAATTCTGCTCTATTATACGCGTCCTTATATTTCTTTTCTGATTTTTTAAGAATCTTTTCTGTTTTAATTCTCTCTGAGATATCTTCGTAAGTGCTTAGCAATCCAACAACTTTTTTATTTAAGTCATGTAAAGGAATCTTATTAGCATCAAGCCAAGCTCCTTTCCCATCTGCTTGAAGTTGAGGCAAGATTATGTGAATTTCTGACTTGTTAGTGTCCATGACTAATTGATCGATTTCAAAAAATGACTCTGTTTCCGAAACTTTCCAAGGTAATTCGTAATCAGTTTTATTTATTATCTCATCGGGAGTATTAAGACCTGCAACTCTAGCAAAATTACTATTGCAACCCAAATAGTTAGAGTTTTTGTCCTTCCAAGAAATTAGTTGTGGAATATTATCAATTACTAACTGGAACATTTGTTTGTTTTCTCTTAGTTCGCTCTCTGTACATTTTTGATTCGTAATATCTCGTATTATCCCAATAAAGAAATTTGGTTCGTTTTTTTTGTTTTTAATTAAACTTAAACTTAGTTCTCCTATAAATCTCGAATCCTTCTCTCCAGAGAAGTTATATTCTACCATTTTTAAAAATCCTTGATTTATAGCTTTTTCAAGATCTTCTTTAAATGGCTCTCGGTCTTCTGATACTACGAGCTCTATAATGTTTTTTCCAATGAAATCTTCTATGCTTTTTGTAGGATAAAAATTTTGAATGTTTCGTGAAATATTTATGATGTTTCCTTCTAAATCTAGAATCACGACTAAATCTGGGAATGTTTTCATTAAAGCATTGTATAAATTGATGACCATTTCGAATAGATTGTCAATTTCCATTCCATCCTTATTATCGTTGGAAAAACCCATAGACCATAATACCTCTTCGTGTAAAAAAAACCTTACTAATTTTAATCTGTTGTTGGGAATTTATCTAAAAAATAATAGAAGTTGTTTAATTTATATATTTCCTAATGTCATTTTGTTTTCTTTTTATTAAGAAATTCTTAGAGGTATTCTCTTTGGATAATTAATTTTATAAAAGATGAAATTCATATATAAGTTGAAACCATACTAAATTATTTAAAAAATCATAAGTCGTGTTAATAATGCCAGAGAATAAACAATTTTCAAAAAATAGGACTTTTTACGGTTATATATTACCAACAAATGCTTTAATCGTATCAATAATTGGGATATTTGCAGCTTTAACATGTGTCTTAACATTTATTGTGCCCATAACAATCCCTGCGACTCAAGGGTACATTAATCTTGGGGATATTGGAGTAATGATCTCTGGGCTTTTATTTGGACCCATAATAGGAGGTATTGCGGGAGGATTTGGCTCAGCACTGGCAGATTTATTCATAGCGCCCATATACGCAATACCGACTTTAATTATAAAGGGGTTAGAAGGATTTATTGTAGGATTTATTGCCAATCCAAAAAAACATCACTTAAAACTTAATTATAGAGATTTTTTAGCGGTAATTTTTGGAGGTTTAGTAATGGTTTTCGGTTATTTAATAGTTGAAATAGTATTATACGGCTTTCCTAGTGCGTTATTTGAGTTTTTCTTTAATGGGACAATTCAATTTGGGTTAGGAGTTTCATCAGCGTTAATTTTTGCTTTTGTTGCCAGAAAAAATATTGTAGATAGTTTACCCCAAGTATTTGATAAAGTATTTCTTCAATTTAATTCACCGGAAATTTCTCTTGAAGATACTTAAAGTAAAGTAATTAGTATATCTAAGGCTTCTAATACCTTTCTACCATTATCAGTGATAAAATATAACACAATTTTCCCTTCTTTTTTTCTAAATATTAAATTTTTTGATTCTAATTCCTTCAAATGCTGATAAACTGCGGCACGTTTTATAGAGCCGATAATTTCTCTTATTTTAGTTCCATCTATTCCATTTTTTTTAGATAAAGAAATTTGAGACAGAATTTTCAATTTAGTGCTCAATATCTTTCCTGTTCCCGCAGTTTTAGTTCTTGATGAAATTGCTTCGAGTACATATGGTGCTTTTAATCCGCTACCTGTTATAAGGCAGATGATCTTATCATCATTATTAAAAATCCCTTGTCGTTCTAAGGTATAAACTGCTGATAAAGTTAAAGCTGATGCAGGTTCTGCAAGAATTCCCTCATTTCTAATTAATTCATCAATTGAACTTAAGATTATATTCTCAGGAATGGCAATAGCTGTTCCTTTGCTTTTTTTGATACATTTTAGCGCTAAATTTTTAAATATTGGGTCCCTAACTAAAACTCCTAAAGCTAAAGAATTTATTTTTTCATTATTTCCCTTTTTATTTTGGCTCTTTTCATAAAAGTTATCGACAATTGGTGCGGAAGCTTGGGACTGGACTCCAATTAATTTTGGAAATTTATTAATAATATCTGCTTCTTTGAGTTCAGAAAACCCTTTCCATATACTTACTAATAATTCACCGCTCCCCATTGGGACGATAACCCAATCCGGAACTCCTTTTTGTTGATATATTTCAAACGATATTGTCTTTTGAGCTTCTATTGTTAGGGGATTGTATTCAGGAGTACTTTGGTAATATAAGTTATATTGTGGTTCTAACGAATATTTCAAAGTATCATCAACAGTTTCCCCCTTTATAATTAATTCAGAATTATAGGTGATTATTTGAGCTCGCTTACCAATGTCAATTTCTTTCGGAATTATGTTAACACATTTCAATCCTTCAAGTGAAGCATAAGCGGCAATAGAAGCGCCTTGGTTTCCATTTGAGGCACAAACAACCTTTTTGTAATCCCAACTTCGAGCATGAGATATTAATAATGCACCAACGCGATCTTTAAATGAGTTTGTATAAGGATTTTGTGTCTCATTTTTAAAACTCAAGTTTTTCAAACCTAAAACCCGCCCAATTCTTTCAGAATCTTTACATGACGTTCCACCCTCTCCCAAAGTTACAAGAAATTTTTTATCAATCTCAGGTAAGGCGAAATAAAAATCCCAAAAATTATGAATTTGTTTAATTTTAAGAAAAGAGTTCTTGAAGTTACTAATATTTGATTTAACCCAAAGTAAACCATTACAATCTGGACATCTGTACTCTATCGAGTCAAGATTATATTCCTTTTCACAATCAGTACAAATTAATGGAAGTGGTTTGCGAATAATTAATTAACCTCAATAATTCTTAATAATATCAATGAAAAGAGCACATATCTTATTATTGGTAGTTTAAATTCTTAGTGTTTATGATTATGGGTTTCAACTTCATCTTCAAGATTGCATAGAGCACATTCCCCTTTAATTTCGGCTTTTTTACATGTTTCACAAATATCTATGTGTTTAGAGCCAACAGCTTTACCAGCGCGACGTTTTGGAGAAAATATCATTGAAATCACAAAAACTATACTTACTGTTATAGTAATAGTAGCACCTGAAGGCAAATCTAATTCATATGAGAAGAATAATCCTAAAAATGAGGAGAAAGCTCCAAATAACATTGATAGTAATATTATTCTATTTATTCTGTAACTCCACTGATAAGCTGCTGCAGCAGGAGTAACTATCATGGCAAAAACTAAAATCGCACCTATTGCTTTTAAAGAGACTACAATAGCTAGTGAAATTAATATTAAAAACAAATAAGACAAAAATCTGATGGGTAGCCCTGTAGCACTTGCCATTTCTTCATCAAAAGTCATAAAAAATAATTCTTTTTTCATGAAATATATAATTCCAAGAATAAATATACTAAATAAAACTAATAGCACAAGGTCTTCTGTTGTAACTACAAGAACATTTCCGAATAAAATAGCATTTACACCAGCATTATAAGTTTGTATTAAACTAATAAACAATACTGCCAAAGCCATAGTAAACGAAAATATTATCCCTACAGCAACGTTATTATCTTCTACATAACCCTTTTCGTTAATAAATCCAATTGCAAGTGCAGAACCTGCACCAAACATAAAAATAGTTAAGAAGGGGTTAACTCCAATAAGGATCCCAAGAGCACCACCTGCAAAAGAAGCATGTGCAATTCCCGCTCCCATAAATACGAGTTGTCTTAAAATTATAAAAACTCCCACTAATCCACAAATAACTCCCACTAATATTGATGTTATTAACGCCCGTTGTAAAAATGAAAATTCCATTAAGGCTTCAAAAAAATTTTGATAAATCATTTTTTATCATTTTTAAAAAAATCAGTTTTTATGTTTTCTAATTTTATTTTAAACCCATTCCTTATAATTTTATGCCATGAGAACATTTAAATAATATTGAATCTTATTTACGATCAATCGTAATTACGAATAATCGTAAAACTAAATGGGCCGCATAAAAATTCACTCAAAATATCGATTATTTACTCTTTTCTCGATAGTTTATCTGGTTACAGGAATATTTTTTGCTGAAAATATTCCAATTGAAACCGATTATGAAAATCCTCAAATTAATTCTACGATTAAACCATCTACTACAACTTTAAATATAGTTACATCTATTACAATAATTCAAGATATTGTAACAAAAATACTTGGACAAGATGTTGTTGTGATTGTAAGTGGAGCAGAAGATCCCCATTCATATGAACCAACTAGCAGTGAGGTATCAGCGTTGGAAAATGCAGATATTATCTTCCGATTGGGAATAGCCGATTTAGAACCTTGGTGGAGATCAAGATGGGAAGATTCTCTTGTAGTTAAATTAGTAGATCCATTAATGCTCAAGATAGATCCGTTATTAGGATTTACAAATCCTCATGTATGGATGGATCCTAATAACATTATAAATTTTACTAATAAAATTAATAACACTCTTTGGGATAATGAACCACTTCAGTCTAATAAGTGGATTTTTTCTAATAATACAGAAACTTATATAAATACTTTAGATTTATTATTAGTTGAAATAGATACTGTTAAGAGTATTTTTCAAGGAACAAAATTAGTTGTGAATCATCCCTCCTTCTTTTATTTGTTTCAGGAGTCTTTGCTTAACATTTCGAGAATAGCGACTATCGAGAAAGGAGAGGGCCAAGAACCCTCTGCTAAAGATATGGCTAATACAATAACCATTATGAAACAGCAGAATTGCCATTTAATTGTTACTAATCCCCAACGTGAAACTGAAAACATATATGAAATCGCAAGAGAAACTAATTCTAAAATTGCAATATTAACACCCTTATTAAATGTAGATGTTAAATGGGATGGTAATGATGTTACTATCGAGAATTATACCCAGATGATCGAATATGATATATGGGCATTAGCACATCCGCTAGATCCGCCCCCAATTTTAGACTTATGGTTAATCATTTTAATAATAGGAATTTCTGTAGCAATTATTTTTGTTATAGGAATAATTTTAAGGAGGAGAAGATAATGGATCCAATTATTAGTTTAAGAGATATTAAAGTAGGATATCAAAATACCATTGCACTTAATAATATTAATTTAGACATTTATCAAGGTGAATATATCGGAATTTTTGGTCCAAATGGTTCAGGTAAAACTTCTTTATTAAGTACAATATTAGGTTTGAAAAAGCCAATTAAAGGTACAGTGAAATTATTTAACTCATATAATTTAAAAAAAGAAAGAGTAAATATTGGTTATGTACCTCAAAATCCAAAAGCTAGAAAAACTTTTCCTGCTTCAGTTTTAGAGGTTGTTGAGATGGGATTATATGGGAAAATTGGATTTTTAAAACCTTTAAGAATTGAAGATAAAAAGCAAGCTGAGAAAGCTTTACACGATGTTCACATGGGAAAATTTAAGAATCGACCAATTGGGCATTTATCTGGGGGAGAATTGCAAAAAGTTATGGTAGCACGAGCCTTAGTTTCTGAACCTAAAGTTATACTTTTAGATGAACCAACTAGCGCTTTGGATTTTTTAATGGTGAAAGAGTTAATGGAATTACTTACTGAATTAAATGAAAAATTCAATATTACTATTATAGTTATAAACCATCATTTAGATTTACTAACTCCATATTGTTCAAGGCTATTGTTATTGGATGGTAGTATTGTATTTGATGGCAGTCCAAATGATAAAAGGGTAAAGGAAATAATAGATGAAATATTTATAAATCATTAATAAAAATGAAGATTTTAAACTAATAATCATGATGGATTTGGATTATAAAGTAATAAAGCTTATATATCGTTTAGAAGAACCCATAAAAATTAGTTATCTTTCAAAAAAAATGCTAATCGCTCACTCAACTTTAGGTAGTTGTATTAAAAGACTAAAAAATAAAGGTTATGTGAATTACGAAGCTTATCATGAAGTCAAGTTAACATCTAAGGGGAGTGATTTAGCAAAAGAATTATTTAGGCACGCAAGACTCGTAGAAACGCTATTACATTACGAATTAGGTGTAAAACCAGAACTTGCACATAGAGAAAGCGAAAAGCTGAATCTACTTTTCTCGTGTGAAACTATAAATAAAATTTGTAAGAAGTATGGGCATCCCAAAAAGTGCCCTTGCGGTGAAGAGATCTTAAGTTCAAGTCATTGTATATGTGAAACTGAGACGGGAAATAAAGGTTAAAAAGATTAATTATTTTGATATTTCGTTTGAAGGTTTAAGGCTTAAAGGGGCTATCGTGAATAACTTTATCAATTGCATCTAAGCATACTTCCTCCCAATTATCATCGGGATCAATATTTTTACAACAGTCAGGACACCAATCGGCAGAATAGCCATCGTCAAAATCATCAGCCTCCAAATCACCATTTAGAATTTGTCCGCAGTAGAAGCATGTACCCTCGTCATACCTATCTAAAATTTCATTAATTAGCTCAATTTTTTTCCTTGATTTCATTTTAGCACCTATTTTTGGTAAATCTTTATTATATTAAGGAATGATATCTTAAAAAAAAGTTTGGTGAATAAAGGAAAAAACAATAGACGGACGTATCTTGTGTTAATGGAGAAGATTAATTTTTTGACAAAAATGTTAAATAGTATGTTATCTCTTTTTTAATTTGATCATTTCCGATCAACGATTTAGGATGGGCAGTCCTAATTGAAAAACTATTCCACCTATCTTAATTAACACCTATCTTTGATCCAAAAAAATGATTATTTTCGAAAACGGAAAAATTGAATTTGAAAAAAACAAAAATAAAGGTATGAAGAAAATGAAAAAAACAAAAATAATTCTAGTAGCGACTTTGGGAATTTGCATGTTAAGCTTTATGCCAGCAGTAGTAGGAAAAGCAAACGTTAGACCAATTTCGGACTTTACTGACACTAACGATCTCACAGGTGTAGCAGCATGGGCGGATCCCGTATCTGATTTAATCGTTTTCCCTCATGGGTTTTGGGTAACTCCTCCAGGCACAGAAAACATCACGAATTGTGAACATCATGGTTCTGTACTCGAGAGAGACTTGAAAGACGGACGAATTTTGTATAAAATCAATTTGCACGTAAAAGGTGCAATGATGTTGGTTGCTTATTGGTCTCAAGAAAGAATGATATTTATAGGAGAAATGGATTATACTTTCACAGCAACCGTAATTGTTGAGGGAGAATTTGGTGGTCCTGTACCATCTCTTTTTGAAGTATGGTTTTTAGGTGCTGGCGAAGGTCCATTTTCGCATATAACGGCGAGTGGTACTGGGGTATTTATAGATGACGATGCAGCAATTGAACAGGGTTTCGCTCCTGGAGCCACTGCGAAGGTAAAAGTGGTCCAAGTTGGGCTCACCAAACCAGAGGGACACCCATTTTATCCCGGAATGTGGCCTGTAGAATTCGTCTTTTTCCACTAAAAAGGTCAAGGGCAAGTACTATAACAAATAAAAGGAAAAAAATTGTCTTAATTAAATGTATAGAAAAAGGAAGAATAAGTTTAGATAAATGGCTTCTCGAATGACCACACCTAAACCAACA
Source organism: Promethearchaeota archaeon (assembly GCA_018238625.1). Taxonomy (GTDB): domain Archaea; phylum Asgardarchaeota; class Lokiarchaeia; order Sigyniarchaeales; family SOKP01; genus SOKP01. The sequence goes on along the minus strand of JABCSY010000024.1, from coordinate 9,411 downwards.
TTCCTCCATTCTATATATCTTTTTTTTCTTAATTGATAAATTACACTCACCCGACAAAAACGATCTCGGGCGGAACTTAAAATAGTAACATTTATCTTCGTATTTAACTTATTATACTTAATGCCCGCAAAACCTAACGACATTCACGCGGCCACGAGATATACATATTGGGATTCTACCGAAGGTTTTACTTGTCCACTTTGCTCTTCAAGGCTCCAACACGAATTTAATAACGGAGGGCGTAAAGTTGAGACTTTAAAGGGGTCTCTATGGGTGATTACAAATTATTATAGTTGTACTAATCGTGATTGCGAAATGCACGAAGCTTTTCCTGCCGTTTGCCCATCTGTTATTCAGCGCAAGCGATTTGCTCTGGATGTATGGGCTAAAGTAATACAACACCATTTTAAGCACCATCTTAATTACTCGCTTATCGTAGAGCTTATGTGGGACGATTGGACCGTCTCAATCTCGAGAGGGACTGTCAAGCACATCTGCGAATATTTTGAGATGGCAGGTAAGCAATATATGGATGAAAAAGTCCTTAATGAGGTGAAATCAAACGGAAGAATTGTCCTATCGCTTGATGGTGCCCAACCCGTCAAGAATGAGCCTTCTCTCTGGGTATTTTCAGACCGCCTTACAGGACATGTGCTCTTAGCGAGAAATTTGGATTCCGCCCCAGCATTCAGGCTAGTGGACAATTTTAAGGAGATAGAAACCCTTTTTAGCGTACCAATAGTAGCCGTCATATCTGATAAACAACGAAATATCGTGAATGCTGTTAAAACATTCAAGCCAGAAATCCCTCATGTCTATTGTCAGTATCATTTCCTCAACCATGTCATTGAGCCCATTGCTTCAAAGGATTCTCACCTCAAAACAACGCTTAAAAAGGCGGTTCGGCAGTTTTCCATAGTTATCAATAGCAAGTTAGCAGATTCAAACGATTTATATAAGCTCTTCTTACCTGTTAGTGAGGAGTTAAAATGTGCCATTTCCACACGCGGGGATCGATTTAAAACATTTCCTGGAGTTGAGTGTCACGCTAATCTAAAGCATGTTCTTGAAAGACTAAAGCCTTTCCAAGCCTTTTCTCTCAGCCCAAGGGTTTCCCGATCGCTTAAGTCAGTGATCGGGGCGTTAACTAACTTACTCTTAGAAACACAACAACTAAGTGACGAAATCATGTCCTTGATTCCAGATCTCGTGCAAGTTCAAGAAATCTTTAGAAAGAGAAAAAATAGATCAACGCATATCAAGAAGTTAATTGATAAATGGGTATATATGCTTCAGAGTCGTTTGAAGAGGCGAGAAATAGAGAATGACCCTCGTAATATAAAATGGCAGCAACCTTCCTACAATTTATCTTGTGAAGAAGTGTGGCAGCAGTGGATACGACTAGTTAATTCATACAGCGAAGGGTTATTCGTGGCTTACGATGATGACGAGCTGGAGTTTACTAACAATGCCAAGGAACAATTATTCCATCGTAGTAAGCATCATTTTAAAGCACTTTTGGGGCGTGAAAATATATCAAGAATCTTTCTCGAGCACGGAGGACTATATTCTCAGCTATTAGACATAGATTATTCTAAGAAGAACGTCAGCGAGGTGCTATTAGCGAGCGAAACACCGCTTATAGAATCCCATAGGAGGAAATTCGTGGCACAGTATGCAACTATCAGGCGTACTTGGAAGATCAGGGAAGTTGACACGGGAAACATCGCACTTTTTGAGGATCATCTACGACAAGTAGGGGGCACCTAAATGATTTTGTCGAGAGAGTGGGGATTATCAATTAAGTTTTTTTTATATTTAAAATTAATCTAAAGAAATTCAATATTTGAATGTTTAAATACGAAATAATCTTTTCAAAAAGGATTTACATTTTATGCAAAAAATCCGAATATGTTGTTGAAGTAAAGAATGACAATAACTGTAATAACTACAAAAACAATAGCCAAAACATATGATTTCTTTTTAACCTTTCTACTCATCTTTACTTGACAACTAGGGCAATCTATTGTTGGGGCGTTGGTTCTTAACGAAACACCGTGTTCGATATGTTCGCTACAAAGTGGAATTCCGCACTTTGAACAAGTAGCAACGGCTGGTTTTTCGCACATATCGCACTTTGATTCCATAAATTGAGCCTTTGTAAATAGAGTGAATTGTTAATTAAATAAGGTTTATACTGTTATAAAAGCTTGTTTTAAATAAAATAAAAGCTACAATTATATTAATTAGAGAAAATTAGTAATTTAGATGCAGATAAGCAGAAAATTACTAAAACAGATATCAATTTTACTTATCATTTTTGGGATTATTTTATCAGTAGTTTCTATTATCGCAGCTGTTTCTTTAGGTGTTGACAGAATAGATTTTTTTCGAGATGAAAATATTCTATACGAAAAGTTTTCTGTAGAAATGCGAGATGGCGCCTCAATAAAAAGCGTGATGTATATCGATGATAATCTCTATAATGTCGATAATAATTCCGTGCCAATGGTTTTGATGTTAAATGGCATAAATTCTCGAAAAGAAGATAACCTATATAAAGCATATCAGCTTGTTAAAAGAGGTTTTGTCGTTTTTTCAGTTGAACAAAGGGGTCACGGAGAATCTACAGGACCAAGTGGGTTTTTGGGAAAGGAACCATACGACATGGTAGAAATTCTTGACTATGTTGAGAATAATTACTCTTTTCCAAACATTTCTCACGTTGCTTTATTTGCGTTCTCTTATGGAGGTGGAATTGGCGCCATTCTTCAAGCAATAGACGATAGAATTTATGCTTCTGTGTTATATCATCCATTAGCGTCTCTTGACTTATTCTTAAGTACCTTTCCATTCCAGAACCTAATCGGTACTACTCCTACCGTAACAAGATTAGAAGAAATTCAAGATGCTTACGATATTGCGAACGAAACAAACACAGAAAATTTATTGCTTATTCACGGAACAAGCGATACTTTAATATCTCCTGAGTCGAGTATCGGTTTTTACTCGCTTTTGAACGGGGAAAATAGAACTGATATTGAATTAAAATTAAGACCCGGGTTAAGCCATATTGATAATGAATACGACCATGCTTCTTTAACATTTTCGCTGGCTTGGTTTGAACATTATTTTTTCAATTCTTCAATTGACATTTCTAATCTAGATTCCGAAATTGCCAATATAAGTTTATATCCTTTTGCCTACCCCGATAGTAATATTTCAGAAAACACAATTATTATTGCTTCACTTTTATTGTTTATAGGAATAAGTATTCAAGCGATCCTATTTAAAATTCAGCCTTTTTGGGAAAGATTACCGAGAGAGAAGTCGCCATTTGACGAATTAACCGCAAGTAAAAAATACAAAAAAATGATTGTATATCGCTCCAGTGCTTACCTTCTTACAGCTCTTCTTACAGGGATTTTATGTTTAAATTTTAACGTTTCCTTAATGTACGGTTATTTTGGGCTCTATCCTTTAATTATTCTCATCATTCTCCTTTTTATACCAAGCGAATTACATTCAAATTGGAAGGATGAATGGAAAAATTGGATTAAACACGATGCTCCGTTATTTTTGTACACAATCTTAGCGATATCAATACCGATGGTTATGTTTTTAATTATCTACAATCTAAATGCTACTATTATGATCAAATCGATTATTCCCATCTTGAACACATCAATGTTTTTTTATATAGTAATGGGATTGGGTTCAGGAGTTATGGATTATCTATTTTTAAGAGAATTTAATCCTAAACACATTTACTTTTTAATGATAATAAGATTAGTTTCTTTGCTAATCTTCGTTGGATTCGTTCCAATTTCACCATCCCCATTACTTGGAGGCATAGTTTCCCACATTGGGTTTTTTATTTTATTTGGAGTAATTACTTTTTATATTAGACAGTTAGTTATGTATATATCAAAATTTTATAAAAGTAGCATGGCGTTATACTGCTTAATAATGTGTCCTCTCATTATCTTTTTTGTGGATATTTTTTTTAGAATTGTATAATATTTAATAGGAATTATATCTTTATTCTTACTCCGCAAAGAATCTGATTCTACAAAAATAAGTCAATGTAAAAAATAAGTTATAGCTTCTAAAATATTAAATTTTATTACTTACTCTGTTAAATTAACGTATTTTAATGGTATAAATAGAAATTGATAAAAATGAGTCCTAACATCATTTGTTTGGGAGAGCTATTAGTCGAGATAATGCGTACGGAAGTTGATACGCCTCATGGGATAACTGGGGCTTCTTATAAGGGGCCATTTCCAAGTGGAGCCCCAGCAATTTTCATAGATTCTGCAGCTCGGATGTCAGTACCATTTAATTTGTCAACGGGGTTTATAGGCGCCGTTGGAAATGACGAGTTTGGTGGAACTATAATTGAGAAATTAAAAAATGACAATGTTGATGTATCTAAAATAAAAGTTATTGAAAACAGAACCACTGGAATTGCGTTTAATCAATATAATTCAGATGGTTCTCGGAAATTCATTTTTTCTGCAGGTGCCGCAGAACAAATATTTCCTAACGATCTTGAAAGAGCATATTTTTCAAACGTTAAAGCTCTTCACATTATGGGTAGTTCTCTTTCTATAAGTGAAAGCTCCCGAGAGTCGTGTTATAAAGCAATAGAGATTGCCAAATCAATAAATCCACAAGTTATTATCTCTTTTGATCCAAATTTAAGACCAGAAATGTTAGATTTAAAAACAGTTATAAAAATATCGAAACCAGTGTTAGAAAAGACAACCGTTTTATTCCCAAGTGGTGAAGAAGCAGAAATGTTAGCTGGCGTGAAAGGAGAGAAAAAAGCCTGTAAGAAATTACTGGAGATGGGTCCCAAATTAGTTGTTTTAAAAAAAGGAAAAGAAGGGTGCCAAATATTTTCTTCGGGGATAGTTGATGGAATAAACGTTCCCGGATTTAGCGTAAAAGAAATAGACCCTACTGGAGCAGGTGACTCGTTTGGGGGAGCATTTATTGTTGGATATTTAACTGGATGGGATCTAAAAAGAATTGGTTTATTTGCAAACGCTGTTGGAGCTCTTAAAGTAAAATTTTTTGGACCTATGTCAAATACATCGTATGAAGAAGTAATAGAACTAATAGAAAGTTAATTAAAAAACGGCAACAAATCACTTCACTTTAAATGTAATGAAAAGACTTTAGCTCTAACCATTTGATTATTTTTAATAATATAATATCTAAAACCTGGCGGTTTAAATTTAAATTTAGCAGAAAGAGGACCGAGTGCTTGGGTTTGAAATACAAAAGGTTTATTTACGTCAAACCAAGCCTTTAAATCAAAGGGATCTTTAATCTCTTTAAATTTATCTCGGTACCGGGAAGTGTAAATTTCACAAGGTATTTCGATATAAATTGGGAAAAACCAAAAACCAAAATTTATTCGATCAGTTTCTTTTGTTTCTTTTAACCGATACTCTTTTAAAGTATGTGTGTGGCCACACATAACGAAATCTACTTTCCTTCTAATAATCTTATCTGATCCCGTAAAAATTCTCAAAAGGGTGGCCCAATTATACATTATTGTTTGATATTTTAAGTTTAAAACGGTATCTAACCTTCCAGTATCGTTATATTTTCTTAAATTACTTTCGTAAAAATCTGACCAATTTAGCGGTCTACCTTTAATCTTTAATTTTTTTCTATATTTTCTTCTTTTAAGATAACTAAGATTGGGAGAAATTGGAGGAGTATGCATGACAACAATAACTTTCTCGTTATGAGCTAATCTTATGTATGCACGTAATAAGTCGACTTGATATTCTTTAATTCCCTTAGTACTTGGGGCACCTTTGATTAAGTCGTGAGCGTCAGCTATAGAGTCCTGGCCAGTGTCAAGAAATATGAAATTATACTGATCTCCAATTTTAAGCTTAAAATTAAGATTAGGATTTATATACCTAAAATAATCTTTTAAAAATTTATCGTTAGATTGAAGTATAGCAAAGTAATTATAAAATTTGATGTCGTTATATCCTTTCACATCTGAATGGGTCATACCAAATATTTTATGAACATGGCCAAATTTAATGCCGTAGTGGTTTTTACGATAGTCGTGATTTCCAATAGTGGTAAAAATCGGGACCATAATTTCTTGTTTATTAACGAACTCCTCATCTTTTCCTAAATAGGGAGGTTCTTCTAAACCCCTATTTAATCCAAGTAATATATCAATAAAAACGTGAAAATTATTCTTGTAATGATAATTTCCTCTCGCGGTATCAAGATAATCTATTATATCACCCGTTATTAGAACAAAATCTAAATCCTTTTCTAAAACCTTATTATTGGTAAAATTAATTAATTTTCTCAGATTATAATTAAAATTATATTTTGCCGTTCTTAATTCTTCGATTCTATCGTCTTGGAATTCTTCCTTGAGTTCAAAATCTCGCGTTAGAATAAATTTGTTTACTTTTGCTATTTTTTTTTCGTTACCACCACAATTTTTTACTTTAGCTTTTGCATTTTGTTTTAGGTAATTTAAAATATAGTCATTTCTCCTAGCAATATGAAGATCTGTGGCGTGAATAAAGCTAAAATCTATCCAATCTTTATCGTAAATAGCGATACTATGGTAATTAACTTTATTTTCGCTCAAGTTTGGGATGTCATGAACGATATCAAACAATAAACAATCTCTTTCAGAGTTTTTTAACAAATTTTCAATAATTTTAATGTCTTTTATTTGAAACCTTACTCTGTAAAGCGTGCTTCTTTTTCCAAAAACATCGTCAAATTGAAAAACACAATTATTAATATCCCATACTACGCAATTTAACTCCTCTAAAACTGGCTGATCTCTAAAATCTAACTTTTCAATTTTTTCGATTTCAACCATATGTAAAGCAATTAGATCTCCTCGTCTTTCCGAAAAATCGCCGTTATCTTTTAAAATTGGCTGGATAAAGATGTTCAAATGGAAGTGTTCCAAAACTTTTTTAGTTGAATGAGAAGGAGATGCTATTACTAGAGCTTCGAACGACAAGTTATTAAATGGAACTTGGTCTCGGTTTTTGTAATCCCTTAAATTCAATAAAATTGGATTTCCTAAATTTGGTTTAATAATAATTGGATAATTTCCAAGTTGTAGATCAATCATAGTTTAGTCGTAAAATATTAGGTGAAATTAACCTAATAATTATTATTTGATTTCCTATTTTAAAAATATATATTTGCAGAATTTAATAATAATACATCGACTATTAAAGAAAGGATTTTAAAATGGAAAGATTATACCAACCGGATTTTAGTTCTATTTTTGGAGCAAGATACGCAAATGCGTTTATCTACGGTCAAATAGACTCCTTAATTTGGCCAATTTTTAGTGATGTCGGGCGTTCAGACGCTTTAAAAAACCTGTTAGACCTTAAGAGTAAGGATGGGCACCATTACTTCTATCACAGACAAATTAGTTTAGAAGACGAAAAAGTAGAATTAATTAGCTCAGATATAACATATGGATTAGTTCAAGCTATGAATTTACAAAGATCTTACGGTATTACTAATGAAGATGTAATCTCAGTAGTAAAAAAAGAGCCAAATTTATTTAAAGCGATATTATCTTTTGATCTTAGCAATGATGTGATTTCAGAGATAAAAACTATCGAAAATCAAATTCCAGTTGTCGGTGTAGTTATTTATCCTTCTTTTATCAAATTAGAAATTAATAACCCAAACAATCAAAAATTAAACGCCTTAATCAGTTATTGCAAAGAAAAAGATTATTTCGTTAAAATTGATATTGGAAATATGAACTTTCAAGAGAACCATCCAGAATACACTACCTATGACAAAATAAAGTCGTTTTTATCAAATAATTCAGACAATATCAGAATTATTTTGAGTGGGCTAGATTTTTCTGGAGATTTTATGTTGTACTATCAGCTTTTAAAATTATACAATAGCTTATGGATTGAAATCGAACCGCGATGTTTTGGAGGTATGACACCAACTGGTTGTTTTAACCAAATTTTTTCGCTTAAAGGTTTTATTCAAAATGCGTGGCATAGAATAACAATAGGAAGCGCAACTCCAACCTTGGAAATTGCTCAAATGAAAAGAGGATTCTTAGAAGCTACTGAAGTTTTAAATTTTTCTCAAAAGAATATATTAAGAACATGGGCTTTTAGAAATGTAAACAGATTAAATCTTACTAATTTTAAAAGTGAAATTGATCCTAATTTATTTAAACCAATTAAAGAAATCAATCAAATTAACAGGGTTGAAAACAATAATGAATTGATTATTGAATATAAATTAAAATTAAGAAGCTATGCGATAACTCAATTATTATTTTTAACTGATATTATAAAGGAGATTTTTAAAAGAAGTTTAGAAGAAAATTCAGATTTAAAAAGTGGAGAATTATTCATTAGATCTTACCATACTACCACCAGTTTAATTATTAATGAACACGAATATGGGAATTATCTCGATTTACATTACATGTTTGCTGAAATCTCTTCCAGAGACAGCGCCCCATTCCTGCATACCGTAAGAGCGCTCGAAAATCGTGCGGATTTTAATCATTTCGACCACGAATTGGCGAGCACTTATGGAAGCCGACAATTGACCTTACCAATAGTCGATGGAAGGTTGGAAATTGGCGGACGTGAAAATTTTTATATTTTAGTAACATTTGGTCCTCGAACATTTAACTTATATATTAAGATAAAATTGACCAAGTAATAATAGACCTCATGCCTTCAATTAGCTCTGCCACGCTTATAAAAGAGCGAACTCTTGAGTTTTGTAAAAATATTAAAAATTGGGATCTAAAAACAAATAATTCTCCAATACTGGCTGAAGTAAATGAGTTTTTTCAGAATGAGTATAGAATTATCCCCGAAAAAGAGAGAATTGGAAAGGGAGCCGTGTATGTCTCAAGATATATATCGAAGGCTATGGTTCTCTTCTTGAAAGAGGAATTCAAAAAAGAATCTGAAGATTTTTTGGCTTTCTCGGAAAATTTATTCAATTACGGAGAGGATATCGATGATGTAAAAACCCAACATCTTGCGTTATATATTTTTGCAGAATCTATTTATCAATTTCCATATGAATTTGAGAAAGCTAAACCTTTAATTACTCGTTGGGCAAATTATGAAGAGTGGCAGATAAGAGAAAGCACTGGAGAAGCCATTCTTGCTGCTTTAAAAAAAATTCCAGAAGAATGCCTTGAATATTTATTAGAATTAACAAGAAATGATAATGAAAACCTGCGAAGGCTAGTTTCAGAGAGCTTGAGACCCAGAGCTGACATCAAATGGCTCAGAGACCCCTCTAAAAACGATATTGTCTTAGATATTCTAACAATTTTAAGGAAAGATCCTTCAATTTACGTAAGAAAATCAGTTGGGAATA
>JABCSY010000023.1 GCA_018238625.1 Promethearchaeota archaeon | reverse complement strand
TAAACATAAACGAAAGCGATATTGACGGAAGATTTAGAATTCAAGGCGTTTCTACTGGAGTCCCTACGATCATTGTGCCTTTAAAAACGTTAGACGCCGTAAAACGCGTAAAAATTGATCTCGAAAAGTATTACGCTTTAATCGAAAATACTCAAGCTAAGACCATCTTGGTATTTTGTCCCGAAACTTATAACAAAAAAAACGATTTAAACGTTCGGTACTTTGCTGATTTTTACGGCGTTCCAGAGGACCCCGCAACAGGCTCTTCAAACGGTTGTTTGGCCGCCTATTTGGTAAAACACGAATATTTTGGCAAGAAAAAGATTGATATACGCGTCGAGCAAGGCTATGAAATAGGGAGAGAATCTCTACTTCTATTAAGGGCCGAAGAAAAGGAAGGAAAATATTTTGTAGCCATAGGCGGTAAAGCTATAATAGTAGCTAAAGGAAAATTATTGTAACTTGCAGGACAGATAGCAATTAAAAAAAAATTAAAAAAAAAGTTAAAAGCGAATTATTCGCTCGTTATTTTATTGAGAGTTTTTTGCTCTATAAATTCAGTTCTTTTATTATCCTTTGATTCTCAGTAACTTTTTCAGGAGTTAGGTCGTACCACTTCCAAAATACTAAAGTACCAATCAAAATACATATCATTGGGACTACAGCTAAATGGACGTGAATACCGAACTTCGCAGCGGCACTATATGGATCTACAGCAAAGTCTGTAAGAACATGGGCTAATGTAAAACTTATTGCTTGGAAGAAAATTGCTAAACGTCCAAAAAATTGTTGGAAACCGGCATAGACGCCCTCTTGTCGTCTCTTAAGCTTAACTATAGATTCATCTACAACATCGGCCAATACAGGGGCAATCATAGCCCAATAACCACCAATTGATAATCCCCAAACTACCATAGCAATAATTATCACCACAAATTCTTCGAGAAATATTAAAGGTATTGTAAAAATGCCCATTAGTAAACCACAGTACACCATAATTTTTTTGTTATTGTTCGTCTTGTGAGCTGCCTTAACCCATAATGGCGTTGAAATTAATGCACCTATTAGAAAACCGGCAAAAATTGGAATCGCTGCTTTTTCGGTCATCTCCAATACATTATCTACTAAATACGGTACTGAAGCTGTCATTGATTGTACCAATGTACGATATAAAGTGTATGAAATAATAAAAGCAATGAAACTCCTTTGTTTCAAAGCGGCACCCAAGGATTTAAAAAATGGTGGACCTTTTTCTATCGAATCGTATGTTTCTAAATATCGATCAACTGCGTCTTGGTCGTCTCTTACGCCCGGGATTGCCAAACCTATAGCTATTAAACCGACAATAATTACTACTCCCGCTTGAGTTATGTAAGTTGAAGGCACTCCGAAATCAACAAAAAGTGGAGGTAAAATCGCACCGAGAGCAACGCCAAAAAGTCCTACTGGTATTTGTAATCCCGTAGCAGTTCTCCGTTCCTTAACTGAACGGAATTTATCAGGGAAAAGAGCTGAAAAGTTAACCCAAAAAATCGAATTAAAGGTGTCAAATACACAAGTTGTGAAAACTAGCCATAAAAATAGTATCCAAGCGCCTGATTCGGGATTTACCGCAGGTGGCGTAAAAATTAGTATGTAACTGAAAATAAAGGGAACTGCTCCCATTATAATCCAAGGAAAGCGCCTACCCCATTTTTTCGTAAACCTGAAGGGTTTGTTAGTAAGATAACCGACGAGGGGGTCGTTAATTGCGTTATAAACGGCGAATAAAAAGAATCCTAATCCTACTAACACCACATTTAAACCAATTTCTCTCTCGTAAAAATAAAAAGCATAAGTACCAAAAGCCATCGCTAAAAATTCGTTCATAAAGTTTCCGAACCCATAAGAAGCCATGTTTTTTTTTGAATGTCTTACTTCACTTGTTTCTTTTGTCAAATATAATCACTTAATTTGTTTTTAAATTATTATTGTTATTCTTAATATTCGTCAATTCTCTTTTTAAAATTATAACTTTATTTGGGGTAAAAATCTTAAAAGAAAAAAAAGTTAAGAATTTGAAGTAGGTTTTCGTTTAATGAATCTTTTTTTAGGTTTTCTTCATTTCATGTATGTAATAAAACCATGAGAATGCGATTAAGAATACAACAAATATAATTATATGCAACCAGATAATAATTGGAGGAAAATAAGTGAATGCAATCCATAGATTCAAATTCAACCCTATAGCAAGCCAACCTATTTCCATTTGTACAATAAGTTTTACTTTAATCCATTCTGTTTCTCTCCAAGCTAATAATGAGCTTAATGCGAATCCTATGAGTGCTGCACCTAAAGTCCCACTTAAAGGTTGTCCTACTATTGGGTCTATGGATGGCCATCCAGTAATGTTTAGATAATAATCAGAAAATAATAAGAAAATTAAACCAAAAATAATCGTTACGAAAAAATGGATTAAGAATGTTAATTTAAGCAGTTTTGTTATTTCTTCTTTCATAATTTGATTTCACTTCACTATTAATTTATAATTTTAGTTTAGATTTTTACAATTTATTAGAATTTCAACAAAATATGCTATTTGCTTTCATATATAAATCTTTCTTAATAGAGATTTTAACTATCTCATTTTATTTCTTAAAATTATTTATATTCTAAAATGAATTCTGACAGAGGTTGAAAATATTCTTCTTCAAATGAAAGAATCGTATTATGCCCAGCACCTTCTATTAATATTAATCTTTTGTCAATATCATTTGGAAGGTTTTTGTATAACAATTCAGCTTCCGTAAGGGGAATTATCCTGTCTATTGTTCCATGAATGAGTAAGGTAGATTTTTTAAATTTTCTTACTCTAGTATCGTTTGAATATTTTTTTAGCGAATCGGAAGTTAAATATGGGCTGTTAATTCGAAATAAATTCGTCATTATATTGTAAACGCTAGCGAATCCACTTTCAAATATTATTCCGCGTAAATCAGCGGGATTGTGGGAACCAATTTCTGCTGCACATACGCTTCCAAGGGACCTTCCTAGAACAAAGAGAGAATTTAACAATCCATTTTGGTCCATCCATTCTCTAAATACGGTGTAAATCGGCATAGCATCAGATATTAAACATGTATAATAAGGCTCGCCAGAACTAAAACCGTATCCACGGAAATCAACGACCGCTAGATTAACATTAATCTCAAAGAACATTGGAGCAATATACTGATAATCATAAGCAATCTCACCGTTTCCGTGAAATAACAGAATTGTTGGATTTTTAACATCATTTTTATAGAAAAATCCTCCAATTTCTACACCATTACCAATATTTAGCTTGAGAATGTCTGAGTTTGGGTTTAAATCGTTAGGTACTGCTATTTTTCGAGGATAAAAAACGATATTTGAAACTTCCGGATTGTCAATTAATTTCTTTTCCATAGTAACGCTCCATTTGGCTTTATTTAATAAATGAAAAGCAATTATTCTTTGATTAAAAAATATCATCATATTCTAATAAATTCTTCTGATAATTTTATGGAAAAACAATGCTTAAAACTAATAAAAAAGCTTAATTATGAATTTTATTATTAATTAAACATATAAATTTAGAATAAAAAATAAGTTACGAGTGAAAAGTCATTTTAGAGAAAAGTGAGATTTTATTCGACAAGCTCAATAAGCAATCGCTAATTTTAAGCGCGATATTAGTTCCAACTTTATCCATTTTAATTTCTATAGCCTTATACATTATAAACGACGCTTCTTTCAGCTTTATCACTCATTATCTAAGCGATATTGGGGCAGGACCTAATGGGGTTGGTTTAGTATTTAGCGTAGGAATGATGATAACTAGCGCTGTGACTATATACTTCTTTCTACATTTAAGCACGTATTTGATTAATAAAAAGGGAAACAAAATTTTCATCCTAATTGCGTTGATCTCAGGCTTAATTTCCTCAGTTGGAACTTTCTTCGTAGGAGTTTTTCCCATCAACATTTACTTGGACTTGCACAATTTTTCAGCGAGTTTTTTCTTTCTTGGAGGTTTCGCTTACTGTCTATTTTTTGCGATCTCTGAACTAACCACTCCTGGAATTTCTAAATATCAAGCGCTATCTGGATTTGTCGTTTGTTTCTTTTTCTTTGTGTTTATCTTCTATAGTTCTATAAATTATTATGACTCTGAACTCTGCTCGATAGAGTCTTACATCTCAGAATGGATTCTCTTTTTTGTGTTAATTTCATGGATTATCGAACACGAGATATATATCTTCAGTATGTCCGGAAAAAAAAAGTAATAGCCTTTGTTTATAGGGCCTTGCCTTGATTTGCTACCGCTTCCATCGCTTCTTTAACTTCTTCTGCGTCCCCTAAGTAATAATGCTTTATGGGTTTTAAGGCGTCGTCAAGTTCGTAAATTAACGGTATTCCCGTTGGAATGTTTAATTTTAATATATCATCTTCAGAAACATTATCCAAATATTGAACGAGCGCACGTAAGCTATTCCCGTGTGCAGATATTAAAACGCTTTTTCCTTCTTTAATTGTGGGAACGATCGCCTCGTGCCAATATGGTAAGAATCGCTCGACAGTATCTTTTAAACATTCTGTTAAAGGAATATCGTCGGAATTTAAACCCTTATATTTTGGGTCGGTTCCAGGATATCTTGGGTCTGACGACTTAAGAGCTGGTGGGGGAATATCGTAACTTCTTCTCCAAATAAGGACTTGTTCTTCTCCAATCTCTTTCGCCATTTTTGCCTTGTAATAACCTTGCAAAGCTCCATAATGTCGTTCATTTAATCGCCATGATCTGTAAACGGGTATCCACATTAAATCCATTACATCTAATACGATCCACAGAGTTCTTATACCGCGTTTCAATACAGATGTAAAAGCAATATCAAATGAAAATCCCTCATCTTTTAACAATTGTCCCGCTTTCTTAGCTTCCTCAATGCCTTTTTTTGAAAGATCTACATCAGTCCAACCAGTAAATTTATTCTCTTTGTTCCAAATGCTTTCTCCATGGCGTAAAAGTACTAATTTTATCATAATAAACACTTTTTTCATAAATATTTTGATTATTTAAGTAATCAATAATAAATATAAATATTGTAAATTAAGAAAACTATACTTTTAGGTGTTTTGTTAGTGAATAAAAGAGGAATTTTAAAAGGAGCAGATCGGGAAGAAGCAAATTGGAAAAAATCTAAGCTTGGCGAACCCTTTAAGGAAGCTCTAGATCGGTTCAGAGTCGATGTTTTGAAGCGAAAAGATTTTGACGCGACTTCTCTTTTACAATTTGGTTTATTTATGTCTATGGCTGTAATTAACATTTTAAAAGAAAGCGAAAAAAAATTAGGCAAAGAAGGTCAAAAAGTAGTAATTGACGCCTTAATCAAAACGGGTTACAATATGGGCAACCAGATTTTAGAAAATATTCAATTGCCCGTTGAAATCTCTGATATTGAACTAATGAGTTTTTTAGCAACTATCATTAACACGCAAGCTTGGACTTCCATTGAAGATCCACGTATTGATAAGGAAGATCAATGCTCTTTCGATATAATTTGGTGTCCGTTGCAGGACGTTTACAAGGCGTTCGATTGTAGAGTACAAAGGTATTTAGTCCAAGGAATAATGGATGCGTTTAGAGATTCCGGTATTTTAAAGTCTGACTATCAAATAGAATTCAAATCGACGATTCCCGCTGGAGCAAATACTTGCCATTTTGTTATTACTAAGAAAAAGCCAAACGAACAAGATAAATGGGAATCCTATTCTAAGGATTTAGAGAAGAAGGCCCTAGAAAAATAATGTTCTAATAAATATTTAAATATTAAAAAATCTTAAAAAATTTAAGTTTAAACTTAAATATAAAAAAAAAGTATTAAGAATTAGTGAATTAAAAAATAGCTAACTTAAACGCCATTAAAACGATTTATAAAATTAATGATGAAAGCGAAAAACAATGTAAACTATTGGCTGAGCACCTTATGTTTTTTAATCATTTTCATAAGTCTTCCAATAAACTCATTTGGCAGCACAGTATTAGGCGAATCGGTATTTCCCGCCGAAAAGGACGATAGTTTTATCTGGAACTCTGTAAATGCCACCGAATCGTGGTATACGGAAATCGATTATATAAAATTTACTGCTAAAAATATATATAATGAGACTAACGACGATAAAAATTATCTATTCGTAAACTATACGCTTGAATTTTATCATAATATTGATTGGATAGAAAAATATGAAAATTCATTCTATATGGCTTATAATAAAACTCTAAACTTTCTTAATTGGTCAGCAGAAGGGTTTCAACATGGAAATCTATTTTTGTTTCCAACTCCCGTTAATTATTCCCTAATTGGAGAGTCAGTAAAAGTAGCTGGCTTTTTTCAAAACTATTCATTTTCGGGGGAAAAACTTATATTAGACTACGAAAACAGCACAACTATTGAATTAACTATAGATCCTTCTGGAATTTCTACGATAATAGAAAGAATTACGAACAGCACCACGATTTATCGTTGGGAACTAAATACAGAGAAAATAATTATTAAAGTTCCTTTAGGAAACTATTATTTAATCGTCTTGATAATTAGCGTAATGTCTCTCGTAATCGTTAAAAAAAAAAAGATATTGATGGCTTTCAAACATTAATTTTTTATTTTGGTTTATTTATCCTTGAGTATTTTCTATATCTCCCTTATATATATCATATGGGACTTTTTTATTTGTATCGACCATTCTTCTAAAAAATACTTTTTTGCTTTCCTCAAATGCTTTCTGGGTTGGCTGATACTTTCTCGCGGGTTGACCAATGTATATGTAGTTTGGTTCTAATATTTGTCCTACGTGAGTTACTGCCCAGATACCCAAAGTTGTACCTTTTCCTATAATCGTTCCCGGTGCTACAATTGAATGTCCGCCTAAAACAACATGGTCCCCAATAATAACCTTTTTGATTAGAAGATGATCCGTATTATCAACTCTAACGATCATACTAGACATAATAACCGCGCCTTGACCAACCATTATGTTGTCCCCTAATTCAATAAATTCTGTATCCATCCACCCATCAAAGAGAGTACTTTTAAAATCGGTACGAACGCCCAATAATTTAAAAGCAAAATTGGTAGCCCAAGGGAAGCAGAAATTATTCCAAATCCAAAATACAAACTTTTTTACAACAACTCGAAAACAAAAGTAATAGTAGTCTTTACTGTTTTTATCGATTTTAAATAAACCCTCCCGCGGTTTGTGTAATAATTTCAATGTAATCAAAAATAATTTTCCTAGTAAAAGACTAACTAGCAAATACGCGCCCCACCAAGCTAAGACGTCAATAAAGATTATAAAAAACCTCCAATGTAAAAAGTTCGAATCCATAGCAATGGGGAAGAATGATAAAATCATGACTGATGGCATAAGAAAAGACAAAACATGTAAGATTATAAACATTAGGGATGCAACAGGAGACCAATGAAAGGAATTTGTTGTTATTGGATAGGACGCAATCTTATTTGACTCCTGTCCCTTTTTGGAAAAATTTCTTTCTTTATTCTCCAGAATAATCGCCTCCTAAATAATCGATAATATCTTCTTTTTTCATCCGCCTAGCTGGAAACCCATTATATATGCCTTCACCATCTAGTTTATCGTATTTAATCGTAGTGCAACCAGGTAAAAGTGTAGAGTTCTCTCCAACCTCAGTACCGGGCAGTCCCCCCGTAATGGCATTAAGTATAGACTTATTACCTATTTCTACACCGACAAATATTAGGTTCTCTTCTCCATACACTCCATCAACTAAATGATTTGTAATATGTGATGAAGTACCTAAATAACAATTATCACCAAAGTTTATGTGACTATGGATAAAAGTCTCTTCTAGCACCGTATCCTTTCCAATTTTGTTGGATTTTATAAAATTCAACTCCCAATTAAGCAACCACGGGAATGGAGAACGTGAGAATGCAAAAATTGGATATTTCATGAGGAAAGACCTGAAATGATAATAATCAAGAGTAGTTGATGACTCATCTAGATTTCTATCGAAAACACCTTGAGAAGGACCTCTTTTATCTGCTAACTTATAGAACCATCTTGTAAATAATGCCACGAAAAATAAATGTAATAAATAGCAAGATATAAATATTAATGGAGTTAAAAGAAATATGCTGTAATTATATAGGTTTAAAAAAACTTCAATTGTAAAGGGTTGGGACAACAGATTTGGCTCTAAGAATCCAAACAAAAACAAGTAAAAAATAAATCCAGGCAGAAAAAAGGAAAAACCAATTATTATTATGCCAGATATAATATAAAAATGAAACGGAACTGATAAATTTGTTCCATGTGCTGTTAAAAATTCATCGGTTTGCGTGATAGATGGATCCTTTTCAAAAAATCTTTTTTCAATCACTTCTTTATTAGTAATCGCGTTAGTTTCTAATACTTTTTTAACGGGTCTACCACGATATATGGAATTACTATCTAAATGTTGATTTATTTTGGTTATAGAATTTGAATCAAGGATAGTGTTTGGTTCGATAATAGTGCCGGGCAAAATTAGAGAATGAGCTCCAATAATTACATCGTCCTTTATAACTACCCGTTTAAAAATCAACCGATCTTTTACAATCAGATTCGACATAATAACCGTTCCTTGGCCAATCTTAACATTTTTTCCAAGCGTAACAAACTCACAATCAACCCAACCATCGTGTAAAGCGTTTTTAAAACTAGTTTTTACCCCTAATATTTTATATGCTAACATTTCAAAAAAAGGAAGAGATAACTGTCTTGACAACCAAATAGGCCACTTCTTTATTATAGCTCTTAAACTCCAATAACAAAAGTCTTTGTCATCTTTTTTAAAATAAAATACGCCTTCTTGAGGCGAATGTATTAAATTAGTAATTGAAAGAAATATTTTTGAAACTAAAATTGAACTGATAATTAAAATGAAAACTCCCGCAAAGAAAATTAATGGAAAGAAAATGTAAAATGTTGTCCCTGCCAAATAAAAGTTTTTCCAATAAAACCAAAACCAGAAAAGAAGTGGTTGAGAGCTCAGAACCATTATTAATAAATAAATGACTATGTAATACTTTTTAGCCAAAGTATTTGTCGTTCTGGGGCCTTCTCTTAAAGAAGCTGGTATAGAAATTTTATATCCACTCTACTTTATCCATAACTATGGTGATATTATAATATAGTAAGAAATTATCATTTAAAACCATAGTATAACATATTATTTTAAATTTTCTCACCAAATTTCCTAAAGTTTTAGATATATTAAAAACTAAAACCAGTATTATTATTTCAATTTTATATCGAAGAAAAAAGGATGAAATAGGTTGAGTGAAGAGTTTTTTTGGTGGACAGACCCACAAAAAGCGATTTATAAAGATGTTAGGGTTTTTGTTGAGGAAAATTTTGAAGAAGCGGAGGAATATTTCTGGAATACTAAATTTCCATGGCCTTTAGTAAAAAAGGTTGCCGATAAAGGTTATTTTGGAGTCGGAGTTCCAAAAGAATACGGTGGTTTAGAATTAGGTGCTACTGGAAGTTGTATCGTTGCCGAACAATTAGGCAGACTTTACGCTGTAGGTCACGTATTCACAGTAAGTATTTTGGCGGGGTTGGAACAGTTATTAAGGTTTGGTACCGAAGAGCAAAAACGAGCTTGGCTCCCCAAAATTGCGAGCGGTGAAGAATTGGGAGCCGTTTGCATTACGGAACCTTTTGCGGGATCTGACGCTGCTAACGTTTTTACTTCCGCTATAAAGGATGGAGACGAGTGGATATTAAACGGGAAAAAACGATTTATCACTGGAGCAGGAGTCAGCGATAGATATTTTATTTACGCAAAAACAAGCGATGATCCAACTATACGGAAACAGTACGGTCATATAACCTCGTTTATGGTTGAAAAAGGTAGACCTGGATTTACTTTAGAAAAAATAAACCCTTTGATTGGATTTGATAACGTTCCAAACGGATACATCGATTTTGATCACGTTAGAATCCCTGATGTTAATCGTATTGGTGCAGTTGGAAACGGTTGGAACGTGATGATGGCAGGTTTAAACTTCGAGCGACTAATAGGCGCTGCTGTTTTTGGTGGTTTGTTTGAAGATGTAATAAATTTGTTATTTCACTTTTCTAAAAGACGGGTTCAATTTAGAAGAACAACCAATCAATTTCCAGGGATACAGAACGAAATTGCTGAGATTATAAAGATAGCAAAAGTATCGAGATTGTTTTCTTATCACTGTGCTAAGTTATTAGACGATGGAGGGGAACCAATGGTGGAAGCGTCTATAGCAAAAATGATTAACACGGAGGCTGCGAGAGATATTGGACTTAAAGCCATTCAATTATTGGGAGGAGATGGTCTTACCAAATTTTTACCTGCTGAAAGAATCTTACGCGAAGCTAAGATTGGAGAGATCGTTGCTGGAACTAACGAAGTTCAAAAAATGATTATATATAGGTTTTCTGCTATGCTCCCTGGTTATAATAAATCAATGAGAATGAGGTGGAACGATAAAATTAATGTTCCGTTAATTTCGAAAAAAGAATCTAAATTCAAAGGATTAGAAGTAAACGAGGAAAACGTACTAAAAGTTATTTCTCACGATTACAAAATCAACCCAGGACTATATATGACTCCAGACGATGTACGAGAAGACATAGGAGGGGGTCGCTCCGAATTGAGAAAGATTTTTGAAAACCTAGAAAAACAAGGATTAGTCGTCATTCATCGCGATCGCTCGGGAAAAGTAGCATTGGTTAAGTCCACTTACGAAGGATTACAAATGGCCTTTCCAAAAGAGTATTACAAATGGTTTCCAGCCTGGTACGACAACTCCGATAAATTTTAAATATATTCCTTCTTTTTTTATCTAATTAATTAATTAATTAATTAATTAATTAATCTTTAATTTCAAAATTCCTAATTAGCTCAACTTTGTTTTTAAGGTTTATAGTAATAGCTAATAGGATTGTTTCTTCGGATTCAATAAATTCTGGATCCAGCATTACGAAGTAAAATATGTTTCCTTTAGTTTTATAGCCCATCTCCATGTCCCCGCATTCCTCGGGAAGGATCTTTAAAACTTCATCGGACGCATGCTTTTTCAATTCTTCAAATATTAAATTTTCGAGTTTTGATTGCTCTTTACGAATTTCTTTTATTGTCGAAAAATCAAATTGACCCATGGATGCTCCAGCTTTATTATTTAGCTCGTTCCATTCCTTAAACAGTTCGCTTAAACTTGACATATTAAGACTAAGTCTCAGATTTAAAATAAATATTTTTATTATCCCAAAAATAATTAAAAAAATTAAAATTAAGAAAAAATACGCATTATAAAATAATTTTAAATGTTTGGTATTGTTGATTTAAAATAATTACACAAAAATATAATCAGGTAATTTTCAAAAATGAAAAAGCATAAACCTATTTGTAGAGGGAGAAATATTGCTCACACTTACTCTATCGTGGCAAGAGATCCTAAAACGGGAGAGATGGGAGTTGGCGTTCAGAGTCATTATTTCTCAGTTGGGAGCATCGTTTCTTGGGGCGAATCTGGAGTTGGAGTTGTAGCCACTCAATCGCTCGTAAATGCTTCGTTTGGTTTACGAGGTTTAGAACTTTTAAAGCAAGGTAAATCGCCAAAAGAAGCTTTAGATCTCTTAATATCCGAAGACGAAGGCAGAAATGTGAGACAAGTCGCAATTTTGGACGCACAAGGAAGAGTTGCCGCTCATACGGGATCGAAATGCATAAAACACGCAGGACATATAGAAGGCGATAACTTTTCAGTTCAAGCTAACATGATGCTTTCCGATAAAGTCTGGTCAACAATGGCTAAAAGTTTTGAATCAAGCGTTAATTTACCCTTAGCTGAAAGAATCGTTAAAACTATGGAAGCTGCAGAAACTACAGGTGGCGATATCAGAGGAAAACAATCAGCGGCGATTCTAATTGTAGGCGGTAAAGTAGCCAAAAATAAGTGGGAAGATAAAATCATCGATTTAAGAGTCGAAGATCACGAGCAACCCGTAAAAGAACTCTCAAGATTGTTAAAGCTCCATAGGGCTTATAAGCACATGGATAAAGGGGATTTAGCTATAGAACACAACGACATGGGGAAAGCACTCAAGGAATACGATTCGGCACTAAATATGTTTCCTGAAAATTTAGAGATGAAATTCTGGACCGCCGTATCTTTGGCAAATAATCAAAAAATAAAAGAAGCGTCAGAGCTATTTAAAACCATTTTTAAGAAAGATAACAATTGGCGTTTACTAACAGAAAGGTTGCCCGAAAGCGGGCTGTTAAATCTGACGAAAAAGGAATTAGAAGACATCTTATCTTTATAATTAGGGGATAAACCGCTTCTAAATTTGGAATTGATTGCAATAATCGTTTTTTTCTATTAAAAAAAACATTGAATTCCTTCTCTTAAGATTGGTATCTTTGCGTAAAATGTTGCCCATATATTTCATTCCCGACCTTTCTGCAACTTTCCAGCCTCGTGTGTTGCCTTGATCTATATACGCCACTATTTTATCTAGTTTAAGCTCTGAAAAAGCGTATTCAAAAATCTTTCTAAGAGATTCTATCGCGTAGCCATTTCCCCAATACTCAGGCCGCAAAAAATAATAACATTCCATCGGCATATTGTCTTCTAAAGCAATTAAACCATAAAATCCTAAAAAGACTCCAGTACTTTTTAGTATAAACGCGTAAGAAATTGCTTTTTCTTGACTTTGATAAGAATCAATAATAGTTTTAAACAATCGATTGAAGCTAATAGATGTCAAATCTTTCGTAAAACTAATTACTTTATCAAAATCTTCCTGAGTAAATTGTCTAATCATTAATCTTTTAGTTTCTAAAGTGCTCGGAGTTATAACCGACAAGAGTTATTAATTATATGGCACTTTTTAATTAATACTTAATGATTGGGTAGAAATATATTAATAGAACTGTTATTCATTAGATTCTAATTCTTCAGAATCATAAATATCCAAGAGTTTTCCAGCAAACCTTTTTAATAAACTTGCTTTCGCTATGGCAATCCCTTTTTTAGAATCGCCGAATACGAGAACTTGATCCCCTGGGTTTATGTTGAAATGTTTTCGGGTTTCTATAGGAATTACGATTTGTCCTCTTTTGATATCGTAAATTTATCTTCGGTGCTTCACGAGGTACACGATTATGAAGATAAAAAAAAGGCAATGAAAGAGATTCACAGGGTGTTAAAACCAAAGGGTTATTTGTTGATAGGCGAGTGGAATCGATATTCTTGGCAAATAATCTTATATACGGGTATAGTGGGCATAGTATTTCAAAGAACTAAGTATTGGAACGATTTGATTAGAAAGCAAGGGTTCACGATACTCAATTACGAAAATCTTGGGGGTATGGATTTTTCACGACTCAAAAATGAAGCTGTAAGATAAAAAAATATAATTTTTATTAATTTTCTTTTTCAGTTATTGTATTGAAAAATATGTTAGCTTCAACTTTTCTCATTAGTCAATCAAAAGGTTTAACCCTTGTACGAGTTGCTTCGGAGTAATCCCGTATAAAAAGGCTAAATGGAGCGTTTTAACATCGTTTTCAATATTAGCAACGTCCTTATTTAGAGTTTTGTAATCTTCTGCAATCTCTTTTAATTTCGAATAAGAGGTTTCTTTGGAATCACTTAATAATCCAAAATTCCCCCCAAACGCAGTAAACATATTATGAATTAATTCCATTTCTTCGTCAGAAAACGATTTTAAGCAATCTTCACAAACTATTCTAAAAGACATTCCAATCTTTTTAATTTTGAAGTTAGAATTGGTGTTACTCTGACATAGAACGCATCTAACAGAGCTAAGCTTTTTCTTCTCTCTTATAACAGGTGTTATCATAAAATTGAGATCAATCTTGCATATTTAAATAAAAATTTGAAACAAAGAATTTCAATAAATAATCAAGATATAAAAATATTTAAATCTTTACTTTTTTGTCCAAAACCCTCTCTAAAGTTTATAATCACATATTTAAAAGAGTAGATAAAGATAAATTACAACAGGATTGTAGTTTAAAGAAATATTTTAAATATTTCGAGGAGTTAGAAAATTTTCTAATGAAGAACTTCTATGTTATTAATAATCTCATAACGGAATGTGTCAACCTTTTTCTCATAGGAAATTTCTTTATCTGCATATCTATCTCTATCTTCATCAATCCTTACATTGTAAAATCATTCATCTAAAAGATTAATCAAAATAGCAATAACTGAAAATCTAATAATGCGCACGATAAACTAGTTAAAAATATTGATAATATTATAGCAATATAAAAGAGTCGTTTAATTGAAAAATAAATTTTGGTACCAAAGAAAATATTTAATCCAGAAATAAGAACATATCGAAAAACAAATATGGGTAAAAACATAACAACAAAATAAAATAAAAATGCAAACATAACAAAAAATATAGTAAATAATTCTAAAAATCCACGAATTTTTTGTAAATTATTTACTACTACAACTATATAAACTAATATAATGATAACAATATACTTTAAAATATTTTGTACTGTTTTTTTCATAGCTTGTCTCTAGACAAAATTAGGACAATTCATAATCTAATTTTTATTAAGAATCGTAAATTTATAACTAATGGGGTTAGAAATTAATGGTGAGATAACCTTTGAAAGGAAAGAAAAACCTTTTAGAAGGATTTCATAAGAAATATACCTATTACCCGTTATTTTAACGGAGCATGATAACGCCTAAAGGTGCACAGAGGGTACTTGAATATCGTATATTTAGACACAATTTTGGCAAAATTCCTGAATTTATAATTGAATTATGTTTGTTAACGCTGCGTTTTTCTTGTCTACATATCTCTTAGATCTGCTAAATTAAAAACTTAAAGAAATGTAATAATACTAGAACCTACAGGATTTTTTCCAAATCATCTAATTTTTTTAAAAGCCAACTTTTAAACTCTTGAAAGTCTTCTACTGAAGGTATTGGTACGATAGTATCATTTACGCTCTCATTCTTAGTGGTTACTGTAGGATTAATCGGTTGATGCAGGATCTTTTTATGAGGTTTGTTTTCTTCGTTAACTTCGGGTAAATAAGCGTGTGGGATATTTAACTTATCGAAAATAATTTGAAAATCTAAAAGATCGTTTTCATTCGTTTGAAGTTTAGTATCGATCATTTTAACCCAATTAGACACGAATTCAGGGGGAATTCCTTTTTCCCAGTGGTGGTTTCGTAAATAATTGTACAGTTTTTTAGGGTAGTAAAGCTGTTCCACCTCTAAATTAGCGGGGTTTACTTTGTCAAAACGATAATTGTGAATTAATTGGATAAATTTTTGTCCGATCCTTCGATTAGTTTTCAAAATGAACTCGTATTCGAAAGAAAAATCCTTTTGCGATTTAGAAAACTTTTTTTTGAGTATTTTTCTTGGTCTTTCGAATTTGGGTATATCGATCTTAAAATATAACTTAGTAAAAGTTAAAATCTTGTCCCAATAAATCTGATCGTAATCGCTCATAAGTTTGGGAAGATTATCCGCGTTATTTCGGTTATTCAAATTTACGAAGATTTTTGTTGCTACGCTTTTAATTTTAAGGATTTCGTCTGATAATATTTGTTCGTTTTGAGAAGTTTGGATTAGATGTTGCTCAAAAGACAAGTTCGCTCTTTCTGGCTCGTAATTGAGAAAGGAATTGTTCTTTTTATTATAAAAAATAAAATTATCGCCGTTTGCTAAATACTCTACGTTCTCGTGCGTATTGATTACACAATGGATGTTAGGAGATTCTAATAAAACTTTAATATCTTCTACCTTGGCATTCAATATATAATAAAAAGTAGGTTGCTGAGAATAAGTATTACTAGCTTCAAAATCAATAATTTCGCGAAGGTTATGTAACACGGTCGAATCCAAATCAACTACTTCGTATCCTACAGTAAAACAATCTAGCGAATGGATGTGTTTTAGATCGACGTAAGGAAAGATCACCAAGTTTTTTTGCTGAAAGAATAAAATGTTTAGAAATTCTGGTTTCTGGAAATCGTATAGAGTATCCATAATTCGTCTAATTCTCCTAAAATTGTTGAATTTAATTACTAAAATAATTGAAAATTATTTGGAGCATCAAGTCTTCAAAACATCTCCGAACGCTATCTCCTTTTAAAGCCACAGTTGGATAAACTACTGGCGCTCCATCATTGAACTCTTCAGATTGGGGGAGCCCGAGCTCTACTTTAAAGGCCTCTAGGGAAATCGCGTTCTCCAAATCTCTCTTGTTTAGTTGTATTACATAAGGAATGCCTTTATCGTGAGTAAAACTGCTTAATTCTCGAAAACTTCGCTTATTTTGTTCCATTTTTTCGGGGTCGGAATCAGCTACGAACACTACGCCGTCGGCTCCATCTAATACGTACTCTCGCGTAGATAAAAAACGTTCTTGTCCTGTTGCAGTAACAATTTGCGTAATTATGTTGAATTTGACCTCTTTAAGATTGAAATAAAACGAAAGTCGAATTGAATCTTGCCACAAAGTTCTACCATCGGTCGTTTCTATGGAATAACCCTTATTTAACTTGACGGCGTCAAACTTTTCTCGCAGTCTAAAGTAATTAGTGGTCTTTCCCGATTCGCCAGGACCCCAATATACGACTTTAAATTGAAGCACCTCTTTTAACGCGTTAAAACCCGATTCACTATTGATTTCTACTTTTCTTTTTTCATCTTTATCAGAATCTACAATCATTTTTCGCGCTACACCTTTTTCGATAATTAAGCGGATTGAAATACTTTCTTTTTTAATTTTCTAAGGTATTCTTTTAGCTCACGTTCGCCCATTTGAAGTTTGGTCATAATAGTTTGATTTTTAGTTATAGCCTCTTTGATTTTTTGCGAGAATTTCCTCATTTGCAATATAAGTACGCCAATATTTACCATGTTATCGACCAACAAAACAACGAGGATTTCTCGTTTCCCTTTCTTTTGAAGCATTACATCTCCAATTGATTTAACATAAAGTTGTAAATCTTTATAAATTAGTGTAGCTCTTATTAATGAATCTGTTTCAAAAAAGTCTTGAGCTTGTCGAGCCACTCCAAATAGTGCAGCGCCGATCGAGCTCAAATCCCAATAATTCAACTTGCGATCAAATCTAGAGTCGATCGCGATTATTTTTGCATCTTGATCTATCGCAATAAGCCCATAAATGTATCCTCTTCTGGTCAACATTCCGTAACTATATCGAATTTCGTCCAAAACGATAGTTATTTCGTTTTCATATAAAGCTCTAGGAACAAATAAAGTCATTTTCTTCTAACACCTAATTATTTATTGATAGAAAAGAAATAGTCTATGACAATATAAAGGAAAAATTGGATAATATTTCTTAGTTATTTTCAATTGTATTATGGGAAGACTAAATTTTATTACTGAACCCTAATCCATAAATCGAGCTTTTTTCAAAAAAAAAAGAGATTATTCTGAAATCTATTTCTTCTTAATTTTCATCCCACATTGTTGACAAAAGGCTGTTTCTTCATCGATCTCTATTCCACAAAAAGGACACTTAATTATTTGAAGTTCAGGCGGTTTCAATACTTCTTGTTGTTCTTCAGGTGTGATTTCTACTACTTCTTCTTGTAAGGCTTCTAATTCTTCAGGTTGTTCTTCGAACATATTCTTTATCACTTCATGTTCTGGTATAACTTCCAACGCCCTCACTCCGTAACCAAATTCTCTTTTTAAAATTTCTATTGATTGAGAAGCCGATTGTGATTTTTTTGGATCTTTTATCTCAGTTCTATTAATAGACCTCCTTTTTCTTAAAATAAGTATCCCAGCTATGGACATAATAATGACAATGAGAGTCACTACTCTTATTATTATAAAAATAATTTCCAGATGATATTGGTTTCCATTAATGGGAACTTCTTGAATATCTTCTCCGTTACCGCTAAAAATGTTGTTTAAAATGTTATTGTATTTAGAATCATAGAGATAAATACCAATATTATTATTAGTAATTGTGTTCATTTCGATAATATTATTACTACTTGAACGTAAATATAATCCCGCGAAAGTGTTATGACTTGCGTTATTTCCCAAGACATTATTAAACTCACCCCTATCCAAACGTATTCCATAATTGTTGTTATTTACGGTGTTTCCCGAAATAGTATTATAATCACTTCTTATCAAATTTATCCCACCATAGTTGTTAATTGCAATGTTTCCCGAAACAGTATTAACATTACTATATAATAGATATATCCCATACCAGATGTTATTATTTACACTGTTTTCCGAAACTGTATTGTTAACACTATATCTTATTATTATTCCATAATAATTGTCATTTGCGTTGTTTCCTGAAATCATATTAATATTACTTTCCCATATATATATTCCATTCCCACCATTATGATTTGCTATATTTCCTACAATTTTATTATCTTGACTATCGGATATGTGTATTCCTTGGGAGCCGTTATAGGTAACATTGTTGTTCATTATAGTGTTGTTATTACTTGAAGAGGATAGATAAATCCCTCTCAAATCATTATTATAGGCAGAATTATTTAAAATAAGGTTATTATTGCTTAAGCCTAAATATATTCCATCCGAATTCTCATTTAATGTGTTTTTCGAAAAATTATTATTATGACTTGCTTCTAGAAGTATTCCATCCTCATTATTATTGTTGACTATGTTTTCTTCAATTGAGATATATTGACTCTGATATAACCCTATTCCAACACCGCTATTATTTGAACAGTTGTTGTTTATTAATTGACCATTTACAATGTCCCTTAATTTAATTCCTGCATTATAGAGCCCTGAACCGGAATTATAAAGCGAACAATTTTCAATCTTAAAATACACATCGGAATTTTCGATCAAGATGCAGCTTCCCGAACCTTCGCCATCTATTACCAAATCTTCTATAACATAAGGATCTGAATATAAACCGTTCCCCGTACAATTTCCAGCGTTTTTAAAATCAACCCAACTTGAATTACCATCAATATGAATTTTCTCAGATACTTGCGAGATTTTTAGATTTTTATTACCTAAATTAATATCATTGCTATATTCCAAACTTTTGATGCAACTACTCGTAATAAAACTAAGATTAGTGGTAATTATTGGTGAAAATGCGAAAAAGATTCCTAAAGCGGTTAAAATTAATATTTTTGATTTTGCACTTGATTTCATTTTATTTCCATCAAAAATTTATTGAATTTTATTATTTGTCGATAATCTATTATCTACAATTAATATTTATACTTATTTGTCTTTAAAAGCTTAAATTTAAAGACATTATTGCTGATTAGGCTTAGATTGGTAAAAAAAATTATTGGGTTTAAAAGCATACTTCTCGATTATTTGATAACCCTAAAGACTCACGATTATTATTATGATCAAATCGAAGAAAAAAGAATCAGAATCCTTTGAACACATCAAAATAAAGGATTTTTTTTACGATAACCTTCCACTTGATAACAACGTAAAAACTATTAAACTAGAATATTCGATTGGTAATCGAATAGCCGATGTATATTGCATGCTAGAGAATGGAAAAGAAGTGGTAATTGAAATACAGCATTCAATGATACTTTCCAAAGATTTAATCCAGCGCACTAAAGAATACAATGAACATAATTGCTACGTTTTATGGGTTTTTAACGGGAGTTCTTTTGAGCGATTACCTAAGATCGAAGATAAAATACGCATTTTAGGTTTTGAGAGAAGTTCTCATTTATTATATCGCGGGCGCGTTTATTACATCAACATGACAAAAACGGGTGTCCATAGCCCTGTTTATCCCCTATCTTTTGCTAATTATTACGAACAAAAAATGTCTGATTACGGATTTCGCTATTACAAAAAGTCCAAAACCAAAAAAAGCGTGGTTCCAAGCGAAATTCCCTCTCTTAAGCTAAAATTGTTTAAAAATAAGGGATATAAATTGGCAGGCTTTCACGACGATAACATTAGAAAAACTTGTACCGAGACTCTAGGGCAATTCTTAATAGACTACGAAAATGTTGAAGAAAGAGTCAAAAAAGTTAAAAAAATAAAATCTCATCAAAAAAAATTGTTCATAATCATTGCTATGTTCGGGCGACAATTTGGATTATATTTGCTCTTTGACGTGTTAAGGCGTCTTAAAATTGTTGGCAAGGAGGATTTTCATTACATGAAAGTAACCTATCTTTATTTGCAGTTGTAAATAAACTAAAAAATTGATATAAATTTCATTTTTGAACTAATAAAATTTATCAATGCGTGTTTTTGAACACGTAACAATCCAGAGCTAAGAGAAAAGCTATAATTGAGTAGTAAAAAAGCCATTCTAATATAGGTGTCACGACGACGCAATATAAAAAGAGTAAAACTAGCGGAACTACCAGACCATAGGCGCCCAACTTTTTCAAATTGCACTCGTGAGATAAAACTATGTTTAGCGAGAAAAAGAAAATGGAAACTGCTATGCCGCTAAAAGCGAAAAAAGCAGAAATTCCGTGGTATATTTGTCCAGGCCCAGCTCGATCCAAGCTAAAAATTCCTACGAAAACTAACCCGAGGTTGCCAGCAACGCCTGAAACTAACCCAATTTTCGAAAATAATAAAGAATGCTTCGAGTTTTTGTACCGAACCTTTAGCTTTTTGTTAAAACTAAAGGTTACCGGAACGCTTATTAAACCTGCAAACACGCAAAAAGCGTCGTGCGACCACGAAAAAGGAAACACGGCTTTGCGACCGAGGTCGCTGATGTAGTGGGTGAAAATGCTATAACCGAAAAAATAAGCAGTTATTATGCTAGTAGAAAGGCAAAACACGTAAAAAAAGCTTCCGTACAACAATAATTTATTTAAGAGTTCTAAAACTCGCTCTTCCGAACTTTTTTTTGCTATTAACCCGAAATCTACATTAGACTTTAATTTTTGCTCGGTTATCACGCTATCCAACCTGTTAATTTGAATAAAAAATATCTATTCGATAAAACTAATCTTGAATATATAAATAAAAAAAGATTTCTACAATGTTTAATTCGTTAATAATTAACTAAGCTCCTCTCCTCTAATCTTGAAAAGAAGAATCTATTATATATGAGATTATTTAGATGAAAAATCTTTTCCTTCAATTCATAGGACAAAAAGGAAAACCAACTATAAAAATTTCTGTATATGCTTTTTTCATTAATCAGCATGGAAAAAATATAAAACGGGTTAAGTATTTAGAAAAGATTTAAATATTAAAACTTTTATGTCTAGATTTGTATTATTTTTTATAAAAAAGGCGTATTTAAGAAAATTAAAGAGTTTTAATTAGGATAACATGCTTGACGCTATTTTTAAGATTGTTATATTCGGTGATGCAGGTTGCGGAAAAACAACATTAACAAAAAGATTTAAAACAGATTTATTCATATCAGATTCTCAGATGACTATCGGAGTTGATTTTGAAACTAAAACCTTTGAAGTTGATGGAAAAAAGGTAAAGCTTATGATCTGGGATTTTGGTGGGGAGGAAAGATTTCGATTCATCTTACCTAAATATATAAATGGCGCTATGGGAGCAATCTTAATGTATGATGTTACAAATTATCCATCTCTTGCTCACATTGACAATTGGTTATCCGTTATAAATGGTAGAGAGGACCAAATTCCACTTCTTTTACTTGGCGGTAAAGCGGATTTAGATATAATTAGAGAAATTACTTTTAAAGAAGGAAAAAAAATAGCTAAAGTAAAGGGATTTAGCGGTTTTACGGAATGCTCTAGCAAGACGGGTGAAAACGTAGAAAAATCGTTTGAAAATTTAACAAGAATAATGTTAAATAGATTTTAACTTAAGTCTGCAATTATTTACATAAATCTTTTTTTTTAATATCTAATCTTTAGGTTAATAAACTATTCTAAAAACAGAGTGTTTGGTAAATAATAATTCTTTTTCATCTGTGTAGGTATTTTGTTTAACAGCGAGATTCGTAATCTCGACGAAATCTCCGTTGCTTAGTACTTTTAAACATTCAATAGCGTTCATTCCCCAAATTATTACTCGAATTTCCTTAGATTCGTCGCTAAGTATTACCTTAAGTAAAAACGTTTTTTCACCTGATTTTGTGTTAACTTCTTTAAATTCTTCGATCTGAATTAAGCCTTGGATTATTTTTATGTACTTATATCGCTCTATTAAATCCTTAATTTTAGATGTAAGTTTCTGCGGTGAATCAATTTGGTTTTGATCGTATTCAAGATTATTTAATTTCCTCTCTGCATTTTTACTTACGTTTTGAGGAGAAAGTACGATTCTACCTTTTTTTCCTAAATGTACTTCGAGGTTGCTATCTCTACCCATTCTACAATATCCTCCAATTATACGAATTAATTCGTTTTTTCTGAAGAATTCATTTTTTGTAATATTAACTTTATCGTCCCATAAAATAACTTTTATCGTCTGCGAAATATCTCCTAATAGAAATGAGCCAACGATACCCGGAGTCCCGTCCTTTCTTGTAAATTCGCGTGTCTCATAAACTTGGAGTATTTTTCCTAATAACACAATGATGGTCATATCCTCTTTAATTTCTGATATATCGATCGTGAAATCGTCGTAGTCAATCTCTTCTTCAAACTCTTTATACAATTGCTCATTAATATCGGACGATTGAAGATAAATCCCATTTTCTTTAGCGATAACGAACAAAATACCTTGCTCCGACATGAATCCACCGAACTCTTTGGCTTTGTTCTTGACCTGCTTTTCCAATTCAACCTCCGTGAAGCCAGAAGCTAGCAATTTTTGGTACAACTCTTCTACTGAATCGCTCATTTTCCTACTTATTCCTACTTTAACTAATTATACAATTTAGTATAAATTCAAATTAAAGTTTTAATTATTTAAATAAAAAAATTAAAATCAAGTTTTAGATGAATTTCTTAAAAGAAAAGAATAATTTGATAATTATATGCCCATAATAGATTCTTCGTCTGAAAAAAGTGAAGTTATTAAAGCGCTAAACGATTTACTCTTAAAAAATAGAGAGTTAACCGAAAATGGCGTCGTTTTCAAACTTAAAAAAGGAAAAAACCCTTTAGACCTTCTTGGCGTGTTAGATTTTTTAAAAGACAAAATTCAGAGATGGGGAAACGACGAGATATTTACTTACTGTGCCAATTTGTTTGAAGACTTTAACATCATAACTATTGGAGTTGAAAATATTGAAAAAGCTAAGGAACTAATAATCTCTGTTTTTCTCTCCGACCTTATTAAGAATGAAGATGAGAGCGGACTTGATATAATTTTTAAAAATGTGAACAAATTTAACGAGTTTGAAGAATGGTTGCAAAGCGAAATCTCAAAAGGCATATCAAATGGCTATCCCCCAGATCCCGAAAAGGCAAAAGAACTAAAAAAACATTTAGAGACTATCTTAAAAGAAATTTAATTTATTTGAATTTATTGAAAAATAAGCTTGATCCTTCATAATATATTCTTGTAGCTGATATGAAAGTCGAAAATACTTATTTAAGTGATAAGTAAAAAAAAAAATTGTTAATTTTTGTTTATTATTTGGATTCGCGAACAATTTGGCGTTTTTTCTTAAAACTTAAGTAAATTATGCTGAATCCAATGAATATTAAGAAATAATTACCAAATGGAATTGCAGGCGTTTCATCATCGATTGAATTAATAGTTACCGTAACTGTGTCCGAGATAGTATTTACGCTTTGGTCTCTAAAAGTTATGTTATATATATAAACACCAGGAGTCAAGCCTTCCGGGATGTCATATGTAATTGGTACGCCAGATGTCCAGGAAATTGGTAGTAATACTATCCCTGACCCAATAAGCTCAATCGTGTAAGAGCAAGAATCTAAGTCCGTTGCCGTCCAAGACAGACTCTGCCCTATGTATCCCTCTTCTAAGGTTAGATCGTTTGGAGCGCTTATTATGATTGGATTGGTCGTATCAACTACTGTAAATATAACGGTGTCAAATAAATAATAACCAAAGTCATCCCAGATGATAAGTTCGTACACATAGTCGCCTAGAGCAAGACCGTCTGGGATATGATATGTAAACTCTACGCCAGACATCCAGACAATTGGTCCTGCTACGATCCCTATCACGGGAAGATTTATCGTGTAGTTATTTGGATTGAAGTCAGTTACCGTCCAAGAAATGTACTGCAAGGTGTATCCATATTCCACGATTCGATCGCTCGGAGCGCTTATGAGGATTGGATCTGTCGTATCTTCAACTGTAAAATTGACGCTATCGGTGATGAAGTTTCCATAATCGTCTGTGAAAGTAACCGTATAAATGTACGATCCTACATTATATCCTACGGAAATATTGTAGTTAATAAAATTTCCGCTCGTCCAAGTGGTAGGTCCCGCTACATTTCCTGACCCTTGGAGTTCAATCGTGTAAGTGTCTGGATTTGCATCAGTTGCTGTCCACGACAAACTCTGCCCCGTATATCCCGCTTCCACAGTGAAATTATTAGGGCTAACGGTTATAACAGGATCGGTCTTGTCTTCAACTGTAAAAACGACGCTATTGGTGATAAAATTGCCATAATCATCTGTGAAATTAACCCTATAAATATACGATCCTATGCTAAATCCATCTGGTATATCATATACGATTGGCGTATTATTAACCCAAGGTGTAGATGTTACTTCTATACCCGTTCCAATCAATTCAATCGTATAAGAGTCTGGATTTGCATCAGTTGCTGTCCACGATAGGCTCTGCCCCGTATATATCGTTTCCACGGTGATGTCGCTCGGAGCGTTTGTTATTATTGGGTCTTCCATATCAACCCTCTTTCGAATTTGAATGACCACCAATCCAGAAGCCCCATCCGCTACATAAGCGTAATCTCCACTCACGTAAACATCATTTGCATCTGCGTCCGTGTCTTCATAGACGAGCGTTTCTGGGTCTGTCGGGTCGGAAATATCAATAACCGCCAAACCCGAACCACTATCTGCCACATAGGCGTAATCTCCGCTCACATAAATGCCATCTGCACCTCCGCCCGTGGGTTCGTAGAAGGGCGTTCCCGGGTTTGTCGGGTCGGAAATATTAATAACTGCCAATCCATTCCATCCATTTGCCACATAGGCGAAATCTCCACTCACGTAAACGTCATGTGCAAAGCCAATCGTGTCTGCATAGACAAGCGTTTCCGGGTTTGTCGGGTCAGAAATATTAATGATCGCCAAACCTGAATGAGTATCTGCCACATAAGCGTAATCTCCGCTTACATAAACGCCACGAGCACCCCCAGTTGTGTCTGCATAATCGGGCGTTCCCGGGTCTGTCGGGTCGGAAATATTAATAACCGCCAAGCCCGATGTAGCCGCCATATAAGCGTAGTCCCCGCTCACGTAAATATCATATGCATATCCGGTCGTGTCTTCGTAGAAGACCGTTCCCGGGTTTATCGGGTCGGAAATATCGATGACCGCCAAGCCAGCTCCATCCGCCACATATGCATAATCTCCGCTCACATAAACATCATTAGTAGCTCCAAGCGTGGCTTTAGGAGCAAATATTCCCGGGTTTGCCGGGTCGGAAACATTGATGATCGACAAACTTGAAGCATCAGCTAAATAGGCATAATCTCCATCCACATAAATGCCAACCGCATTTCCACCCGTATCTTTGGATCCAAGCGTTTCTGGGTTTATGGGCTCTGAAATATCGATGACTACCAAACCCGAATCACCACACGCAACATAGGCGTAATCTCCGCTCACATAGATGTCATATGTATATCCGATCAAGTCTTCGTATATGGGTGTTCCCGGATTTATTGGATCGGAAATGTCGATGACTGCTAAGCCTCCAGTACATGCTAGATAGGCATGATCTCCGCTTACATGCACACCAAAAGCATGTCCAGTCGTATCCTCATAAAAAGGCGCTCCCGGGTTTGTCGGGTCGAAAATATTAATGACCGCCAAGCCCGAATCATAATCTGCCACATAAACATAATCTCCACTTACATAAACGCAATATGCCCATCCTGTCGTGTTTTCGTAAACGGGCATCCCTGGGTTTGTTGGGTCGGTAATATCGATGACCGCCAAACCCGAACCACTATCTGCCACATAGGCGTAATCTCCGCTCACGGAGACGAAACGTGCATACCCTGTCGTATCCCGTTGAGCAGCCAATTCCGGGTTTGTCGGGTTGGAAATATCGATGATCGCCAAACCACTACTATGATCTCCCATATAGGCATAATCTCCGCTCACATAAAGATCACATGCCCATTTGGTCGTATCTTCGTAAACAAGCGTTTCTGGATTTGTCGGGTCAGAAATATCGATGACCGCCAAACCCGAATCTCCATCCGCCACATAGGCGTAATCTCCGCTCACATAAACGCCCCATGCAGATCCAGTCGTATCTGCGTAGATGGGCGTTCCTGGATTTGTCGGGTCAGAAATATCGATGACCGCCAAACCCGAATCTCCATCTGCCACATAGACATAATCTCCGCTCACATAAACACCCCTTGCAGTCCCGGTCGTGTCTTCGTAGTAAACATGAGATTCTTGGGGTGGTCGTGTATTAATAATTTCGTTATTATCCTTCTCGTCAATGAGAATCTCTTTCTCTCTCTGTATACTTGTTAATAAACTTGGAATTACGGTAGTCATTGAAATAAGTAGAATTACCAGCAATATATTTGAATTATTTTTTAATTTCTGTATTGATTTAAACTTCATATTTATTCACATTTTTAATTAAATTAGCTAAGTTCAACAATTCATGAAAGATATATAAACGCATTAGGACTGTTTTTTTGCATCACGCCTTCATTATATTAAAGTCGATTTAGAGAAGTTTGGAAAATCGATCATATAAAATTTTGTAGTCATCGAAAAAGAGTAGTTCAAATATATGAAATAAAAAATCAAATGATACTACGCAGAAGTTATTTTGATATTAGATTTTTTAAAAGACAAAATTCAGAGATGGGGAAACGACGAGATATTTACCTACTGTGCCAATTTATTTGATGATTTTAACATCATAACTATTGGAGCTGAAAACATTGAAAAAAGTAAGGATCTAATAATCTCTGTTTTTCTTTCCGAACTTATTAAGAATGAAGAAAAGGGTGGATTTGATGTCATTTTTAAAAATGTAAACACATTTAACGAGTTTGAAGAATGGTTGAAAAATGAAATTTCAAAAGGCATATCAAATGGCTATCCCCCAAATCCAGAGAAAGTAAAAGAACTGAAAAAATATTTAGAGCCTCTCTTAAAAGAAATTTAATTTTTTTGATATTTGAATTTAAGAAGAGAGATATTTTAAATTTGAAATGAACGGATGAATTTAATGTCTAGCGTTAGCTTACATTGAGTAATCCATTGTTACTGTAATTCTTTTTTTCTCTGCAATAGACTGAAATGTATTTAAAGATACTTAACCTACTTATTAACTATATACAAATTATATTTTTCCAATATTGCGAAAATAATATGAAATCAAATGCAAAATCAAAAATAATTATTTTAATCGCTGTAGGAATCCTTATCGCTTTATCACCAGTAATTATTATTAATCTTATTTTAATTACGGGCTATAACTACAAAGGTTCGGAATATAACAATGAGATTAATTTAAATAATAAAAATCTAAAAATCTCAGCTGTTTCGGGAAAAATACATATAATCAATAAGTCAGGATGGGTTGATTTTAAAAACGCTGGAAATTGTACAGGGACTGGCACTTATTCCGACCCTTATGTCATCGAGGATTCGGTAATAAATGGGGGAGGTTCAGGAAGTTGTATCTTAATCGAAAATTCCACTGTATACTTTAGGATTGAAAACTGTACACTTTATAATACTGATAATACAGGAATCAGGTTATCAAATGTAAACAATTCTCTGATAATCACGAATTTTTGTTCATCGAGTAGAAATGGGATAAATTTATCTGGTTGTAATAATAACACAATTTCGGAAAATATAGTAAATAACAACTTGTATGGGATATATTTATCGGGTTGTAATAATAACACCATTTCAGGAAACACCGCAAATAGTAATAGTTTTGGAATATATTTGAGTAATATTAATAATAACACCATTTCGGGAAACACAATAAATCTGGGTAGCAATGGAATAGATATATTTGATAGTAATTATAACACCATTTTAGGAAACATCTTAAATAATAACGACTTTCGTGGGATACATTTACTTTTTTGTGACTATAACACCATTTCTGGAAATATAGTAAATAATGATTGGTTTGGGATATATTTAGAGGGAGATAATAACAACATTACGGGAAACACCTTAAATTACAACCATTGTGGGATATATTTAAGGAATAGTAATGATGATACCATTTCGGGAAATATAATGAACGAAAGTGGATTAGATTTATCTGGAAATCTTGAGATGCTAACTTCACTTATCATAGATACTACAAATCTAGTAAATGGAAAACCTTTGTATTATTACCTCAATGAAAAAGATTTAGGACCAAACAATTTTACAAGCGCTGGGCAAGTAATTTTGGTTAATTGCAACGATTCATTGATATCAAATTTAGATGTTTCTTACTGTAATAAGGGAATTTATTTAATTTATAGTAATTATAACAACATTTCAAGAAATACCGCAAATATAGGTTTCTATGGGATATATCTAATTAATAGTAATTATAACAACATTTCAGGAAACACCGCAAATCTAGGTGCTTATGGGATATATTTACTTCATAGTATTAATAACAATATTATGGGAAACATTGCAAATAATAACTCAGAAACGGGGATATATTTATCTTTTAGCGATTATAGCACCATTTCGGGAAACACCGCAAATAACAACAAGGATACTGGGATTCATTTATTTTGTAGTGACTATAACATCGTTTCGGGAAATATCTTACTGGGAAATGATGAATGCATCGTAGAAACAAATTGTAAAGGGAACAAATTTAGCGATAACGGTTCTTGTACTTATGGTCAAGCAGATGATATAATTCCGGGATATAATCTATTCTTTCTTCTCAGCATTCTATCCGTTGTAGCAATCTTAATAAGTATAAAAAAAAAATATGTAAAAAAGAATTAAAATTAAATCAACATAATCAAATTTTATTAATTTGGAGAAAATAATATGAAATCAAATGCAAAATCAAAAATAATTATTTTAATCGCTTTAGGAATCCTTTTTGCCGTATCACCAATTATTACCGTCAATTTTAGTTTGATTGCGGAAAATAGCATCAAAAGTTTGGAATATAACAATGATATTAATTTAGATAATAAAAATCTAAAAATCTCAGCAATTTCGGGAAAAATTCATATTGACAATAATTGGACTGCTGCCAAGAGTGCGGGGTTTTGTACTGGGGAAGGCACTTATTCCGACCCTTATGTCATCGAAGATTTGGTAATAAATGGGGGAGGTTCGGGAAGTTGTATCTTGATCGAAAATTCCACTGCATACTTTAGGATTGAAAATTGCACCCTCTATAATTCAGGAAGTGGATGGACTGATGCAGGAATCAGATTAGTATATGTTAATAAGAGTCGATTAATTGATAACAATTGCTCTTCAAATTATGTCGGAATACAATTGTATAATAGTACTGCTAATACAATTTCGGGAAACACCGCAAATGACAATTATTATGGAATAGATTTAGGGGATAGTAATAACAATACTGTTTCGGGAAACAATGCAAATGATAATTATTATGGAATAATAATAGGATATAGTATTAACAATACAGTTTCGGAAAACACCGTAAATAATAACAT
The DNA here is from genome assembly GCA_018238625.1 of Promethearchaeota archaeon. Taxonomy (GTDB): domain Archaea; phylum Asgardarchaeota; class Lokiarchaeia; order Sigyniarchaeales; family SOKP01; genus SOKP01. Next base: position 14,729 of record JABCSY010000023.1, on the reverse strand, counting down.
CTGGGAGGGGATATTTCTAATAGATAGTAATAACAATACTGTTTCGGGAAACAATGCAAATAGCAACTATCGTGGGATACTTTTGGAAAATGGTGATTATAACAACATCTCGGGAAACACCGCAAATAATAACCACGATGAGGGGATATTTCTAATAGAGAGTAATAACAATACTGTTTCGGTAAACACCGCAAATAACAATGTGTATGGGATATATTTGTGGAAAAGTGATTATAACAAAGTCTTGGGAAATATTTTTTTAGGAAACGATGAGTGCATAAGAGAAGCCGACTGTGAAGGTAATATTATCGAAAATAACGAATGTGGAATAATCCCAGGATATAATCTATTCTTTCTACTTGGTACTCTTTCGGTTGCTGTAATCATTATGAGTAAAAAAATTAAAAAAAAGAAATTGAATAAAAATTTAATTCAAATTAACGCGACATAATTCACTTCTCAACAATAAAAAACACGATATAAAAATTACAAATTGTAGATAGTCTTTGCGTTTAATTAGCTGAAGTCCTTATTTTCCATATGGAAAAACCGGCATCTTATTATGATTGGGAAAAAAGTTTTAGGAAATCTTCTAATAAGCGCAAAAACGAGCCAAAAGAAGCGAGGGTCGTTAACTCAATCGGACTTCCAGACGACTTTTTTCAAAACTATCTAAAAATGTGGAAGTATAATTATCTTTTTAAAGACAAATTCGATCCACATAGTCATCGCATTCTCTAATTCTATTAAGAAAATATCATACTACGCAGAAGTCATTTTGATATTATACTAATTTTAATTTAAATTATTGTTTCATTCGCTATAACTTATAGTTATTAATAATTGAAGATTGAAGAGATCTCAAACTTATGTCAGAATTTTTGATCGATTTTTTTGTTCTCGCAGATGGAGGTAAAGTGATCTTTAGTCATTCTTCTCTGTTAAAATGCGATGAACAACTATTAGGTGCGTATTTTCACGCAATTAATGCGATCTATAATATTTGTTTTCAGAGAGACTTACAGAAAGTATCAATGAATCAATATCGATTGCATTTTAAGAAGATAGAACCGTTTTTCTTTATTGGCATGTCCTCAGTTAGCATTGGTTACAAATCAGCTAACAATAATTTTGAACAATTATCCCAATTATTTTACGATAAATTCCAGCACAATTTGCCGCAGTATTGGCAAAGCGATGTAAAAATGTTTCATTGCTTTAATTCTGAAGTTGATAAAAAATCAAAAGAAATTTACGTATAAGGATAAAATAGAGCTTAGAGATCTCACAAATCTAAATACAGTGTTCTCTCTTCCTCTGGATGATCAACAATAAAAAATAGTAATCCAAAGCTGCTTTTATATCATTTTCAGTAAGCCTTGGATATTAAATATATTTAAAAATTGTTTATTGATCATGAAATGTCTTTATTTCGGAGTAAAATATTACTCTTTTAAAGTCTTAATTGTCTAGAACAATGTACCACAATCATAATAATGATTTTATCCTCTTCTATATTATATTTATAAAAGATTCTATATTTTTGATTAATTGTTTGGTTCAGTTATCAGTTTATCATTTTCATTCTTATCCATTCGGGATGAAATTGAACCCCTTCAACAGGATAATGTTTATCGCGCATATTTAATCATACAGACCTTTTATAAATTGTCCAATTTTATCAATAGCTTCTTTTGCTTCAGGAAGGTCGTAAAGACCATAATTTTGCCAAACATGAGGCATGTCATCCCATTCTTGTAGAATGGCATTTACACCGGCAGCTTTCGCGTGTTCCACTAATCGAGTAGAATGATCGTAGACCATCTCACTTGTGCTTACTTGCGCTAAAATTGGAGGGAATCCTGTAAAGTCTGCAAAGATCGGGCATGCGAGAGGATTATTAGGATCTGCTCCGTTAAGATATGCAGGAATCCACCAAAATACGCCCACATCTGCCATTACGCAATCTGTAGGTGCATTCTCTAGAATTGTTTTACTGTTTGTCGTATAATCAATACCGGGAGAGAGAACTATTGCGCCTTTTGGCATAGCAATACCTTCCTCTTTTATTTTGATAAGAGTTGCGAGAGTCATATTTCCGCCCGCAGAAGCTCCGCCAACAATTATATTTTCTGATTTATATCCTTGAGCGAAGAGCCATTTATAGGATGTAAAGCAATCGTTTGGACCTTCAGGGAATGGATGTTCAGGAGCAAGAGCATAATCCACGCTTAATACCTTTACACGTGCGGCTTTTCCAATCTCAACGGTATAAGGTCGGCTGGACATTGGAGATCCTAACACATGTCCTCCGCCGTGGAAATACAATAAGACTTTATCTTCATCAACGCCCTCAGAGATTTGCCACTCTGCAGGTACACCCCCGGCATCAACATCTTCAATTTTTACATCTGGAGATAATGGATGCTGTTCTTGTAGAATTTTCCCTTTATATTCCATAGCACCTCGAAAAACCTTTGCTAACTGTTTCATTTGGTCTCTATTTATAAGATCGTAAAGATCCTCTGTTTTACCTTCTCCAGTTTCGAGTATCTCGTAGAACCGTTTATTTCCGTTTGCAATAATAGGGAGCATTTTAATAATGTCAACTCCTTCCTTTTCCGCAATCTCGAGAGCTCCTTTTGTAATTATTTTTTGACTCCTTTGTTGAAGTTTCTTTACATCTGGTCTTAATAATCGTTTGTTCAATACCGGCATAATTAAAATAAAAATGCTTTTTTATATAACTTTATCATATTTCAACCTAATCCAATTCCAAGAAGTTTTTTAATATTCGCATTCCATATGGTTTCATTCTAATGGATTCAGGATGAAAAGATGTTCTTCAATAGAAAATAAATAGGTAAACTTCACTTTAGATTTCCGGATTTATTTATCTTCAACTTATTTCGAGCCATGTGGAAGGCGTAGGCGGAACAAGAGCACAGACTTCTTAAATTTTTTTGGAGTATATAATTGTTGTTGGTTAAATTTGGATCGTTACGATCTGTTACAAAGATAACCAGGGCAAGCTGAGTTGGAACGTGAGGCCAAAAAAATTTGCGACTTAGCAAGACGTGTAGAAGCTCTAAATTCTTTTTTGCTCTCTGATAATCGAATACGGGGGCGATTTTATGAGCCTTGTGAAGGTACACTCTTACTTTTCGATAAAGACGCTTTCTCTCGGGAGTCCACGCGATGTAACCAGAACGTAACATTTCGTTAAAAGCTTTAACTTCTTTTAGAAATTTGCTTATGACGTCTAAAACGAGAATTTCAGGCACATGCGTCTGTTTCGCAATATTTTTGACGAGGAAGTGACTTAGCTCAATAACGCTGTTATCGCCGTTTGTTAGGCTCTCGCACCTAAAAAAGTGATCTAATACTCTTTTTTTAGCTAAAAAACGCTTAGATAATTCGCTTAGTACATCTAAATTTTTCACCAAAAATACCGATTCGCTCGTATTTCCAGCCATTATTTATTCAATGTCGTAGACTTTAAAATCATTAAAAAAAATTAAATGCTTAAACCGTTGCTTGTATATAAAGAAAAAGAAAAAATAAGAAAAATTAGGGCTTAAAATTAGTAATATTTATTTCTACTTTTTAGACGCTTTATTTTTTTGTTCTACTAAGTACTCGCGCTGGGCGTCTTTTACGTAAGCCTTCCAATCTTTTTCCTTCATGCGAATAAGACCTATTAACTCGCCTAAGCCCTGGTCGCTCTCGTTTAACCCTTTGTCAGAAATAGAATAACTTTTTTTGCCGCGCTCGTCGAAATCCACGAGTACATCTTCTTTTAAGATTAATTCATCGAGATCTTCGTACAATTTCTGATGATCTACGCCTTCTTTTAACTTGTTTGGATGTAATAGAGATACTTTAGCTCGCCCATTGGTCCGGATGTAATTAACGAGATCTATAGTGTAAGTAAAACCTTTCTCTAATGCTTGTCCCATGAGGTTAAAATACTTCAACTCGCAAAATGGACACAAAAAAAGATTGTTGTTCTTTTTGAGCTTATCGTACCTTTCTTTCTCTAGCGGAAATTTACTTTTGCACTCGTCGCAAGTACCCATGACGTACGGCAATTTAGACTCTTATTTTTGTTGTTGTTTTTATCCTTATACTTAAATTTTCCTAAGAATTAATCGCATATAAAAATTGTCTAAACGACTACGATAGTTGGTCTAAAGTTTTTTGCACGATTTGTGGGCTTGCTTTCTGCTTTTCAAAGTAGTCTCGGCACTTGTCGAAATTCGCAAGTAGCTTGGCTAAATTGTTTTGTACCCTCTCCCTATTTAAATAGTGTTCTTCGCACAATAAAGAAAAAGATTGCTGCTCGTTGGGAAAGCTCCAATTTAAACTAGGGTACTGAGTGATGACTTCGGGAAGCAAAAATATTTTTCTAACTTTCGCGATTAGTTCTTGAGTAAGAGGAGAGAAATCGTAATTATTTTTTTCTTGGTAGATTGCGTTTTCCAAATTCTTGTGAATTTTTACGAACTTATAAGCGTGTTTAGGACCAATTTTGCTGATCCCCGAAAAATAATCGTTTCCAATAAGAATTCCCATGTCGACGAGCTGGAACTGGTCTATCCCTAATCGCTTTAAATTGTATTTCAAGTCGATTACCACGGGTACGACCTTTTCGTACTTCCACCTTCCTTGTACTTTTCGTCTCAGCGATTTCGAAAAATTTTGAATTTGGTGTGGACATCCGAAGAGAAGTGAATCAAAATCTTGGGAGTTGGAATAATGGGCGACCCTATCTTTGACAAGTTGAGCGCATTGAGATTCTGCCGAAGCGGGGGAACTTATGCAAGGTATTCCTAAAGCTCCTAAGAGCTGTTTCGATTCATTGATTATATTAGGCCATAGATATTCTCTGGACATCGCGATTTCTTTTGCGCTTTCCCTGTTCCCGGAACGAATCATCGATCGATACAAATTTTGCGTGAAAATAAAGTCGTTAAGTCGGTCTTTAGTTTTTAACTTCTTGAGCTCTGAGTCGAGCCCGTCGAAGCAAAAAATCGGGAAAATCTTCTTGGAGTAGTAAAAGTTAATTCTGTACAACAGACCATAAAGGTGAGATATTGGTCTTTGGGTTCGATCGAGGATTAGCCCAGCACGAGAGCCGTCTGGGTTTTTTCGGGCGAAGTTAAACAGGCTCATAATAATGTTCGGGGCGTCTATTGCCATAATTTTACCCGCTAACTCGGAAAACTCTATTTTATTTCGAACAATGAGCTCTTTTAACTTAACTCCCATAAAAGCTGAAAATCTCTTAGTTTAATAAAGAAAAAAAAAGATGGGTTAAAAGTTTAGAAAAACGGTAAAAACATAATTTTATTTGCCGTTAGCGCTAAGGCCAATATAAAAGAAATCGAAATAATACTGACCGAAACGAGCGTTATCTTCCATTTGTCGCTTATCAAGTTGTTTTAACCTCTTATTTCGAAGTTGTTAGAACTAAAATAATATAGTTTTATATAAATGAAAAAAACGCTTTCGAAATTTTTGTTTATAAACAAACAAAGTATTATCAAAATTAAAACGAAAAAGTAGGAGTGATTTAATAGATTGAAAAATAAAGGAAACGGGATAGTAATTTACCATCAGAAAAGAAGAAGCCCAAATAAAGTGTTTTTAGCTTTTCTAGGAATTTTAGTGTTTATAGCGATTTACGTTCCTTTTTTTGGTTCGAACCTTCAATATCAGACGGGTACAACCTTCAAGTATATATTCAATAATATCGGCAATCTATGCCTGATGTTAGGAAGTGCAGGCTTTATCATAAACATTTTAAAGATATTTTTGAAAAAGATAAGTATAGGTGGATTCATAACAAGCGTTCTACTTTTATGGATTGGAGCCTTTCTTACAGGTACTTCTTTTATTCTTTGGGGTTTTCTTATGGGGGGAGATAGACCTCCAATAGGATATCATTAATAACTCTTATAAAAGCTAAGAAACAAATAATTAAAATAAAGAATTTTATTTTTTTCTATAATTCTAGATCTTTTTACCTAAATAACCTAAAGTATTTTACTCCGGTGACTGGTCCGCAAACGCCTAATAATATAAAAGAAACTATTATAACACCAGTCATCTTATATCGCATCCGATTGGACCCCCAAGCGAGAAAAATAAACCCAATAATTAGCCCTAACAAGCCAACAATCGACCCAACGGCTATTAAAAATTCGACTCCTTCTAAAACGCTTTCAAAATAATCAAACATGACCATAATGATCTTTTTTTGATACGATTTTATTTAAAGAAAAATTAGGATTGATATAAGATTGGACTATTGAAATTTTAAATAGAATTCTATTCTCCCAATAATACAATCCTATAAAAAACATTTAAATATTAATTACGATTTGAAGTTATCACAATGAAAAAGATTTGGATAATTCATAACTCTCTGCATGGAAATTCTGAGAAAATTTCAAAACAACTTGCTGAAGGTTTGAAAGATAGTTACGACGTAAGTTTAGATAGTATTAAAAGCATATCGCCTGATGATATAGCTAAAGACGAGCCTTATGGTTTGATCGTTGCCGTTCGAATCGTCGCTTTTTCGTCAGATCCAGAGATTCGAGAGTTTATCACCAATTTAGATAAAGTCATAACAAAACCGATTTCGAAAGTCGCTTATTTTTCTACCCATGCGTTGGGTTGGAAAAAATTCTTCATAAAAGGAATGAAAAAGACTATTGAAAAAATTGGATGTGTCGAGGAAGTCTGTCCCGAATATCTCGAAGTAAAAATGCAAGGGCAGAAAGGACCAGCTGTAGAGGGTGCAGACGCGAAAATTGGAGAATATGTTTTAACACTAAAGGAATTTATGAAATAATTTGAATTGGAATTGCTATGGAAGGTCAAATTCCATAAAAAAATGAGGATATGGGTGCCCGCCTCTTCTTACTTGCGCACATTTTCTTTTCCTCCATCTTTTCTTTCTTTTTAGGACGAAAAAGAACCTATTTCTCTTTAAACAAGAACTTAAACTCATTTTCATTTTATCCCCCTACTTGAAACTAATTACTTACAAAACTTAAAAAAAAGAAAGGTTAGGATTTTTAATTCTAACCAATCTCGAAAAAACTTTGTTAAGGCGAGTTATAATAAGAAGACTTTTCCATTTAAAAGAAACGTCTTACTTTAATTTCTGATTTTTTGTCGGAAATTTATTTTTTGTTTAAATATGAAAAAGCGTAAATTTAATTAAAAATTTGTTAAGGCGTTTCAAATTGAAAAAACTAGAAGAGATAGGCACCTGTCCAAGTTGCGAATGCTCTCTAATCGTTTTTAAGACGAATAATTACAAACGGTTCGTTAAGTGCGATGTGTGCGGACTCTCGTACGCGTTGCCTAAAAGAGGTAAAATAAGCAATTCGGCTCTGGAATGTCCAAAAAGCAAGTTCCCACTACTTATTGTCGAAAGGGCTGACCAAAAAGCGTATTTCTGGAGTGACCAGCCGTGTTTTACATGCATTGATTTTGACAGGTGTCCCGTCGTTAAGGAATTAATCTTGGAGTTCAAAGAATTGGAGGTGTACGGCTATTAAGTCGCACACAAAAGCGATTTTTTTTGGTTTTTTGGTCGTATCAGGATTAACTATTGGGTTATTAGCTAATAAAAGTCGAATTAACATGAATGGCAACGATAACATCGGATTAGCACTTGCAGAACTACCTAGCGCGAGTTCTGAAGAGTTATTCGTGGACAAGGTGTTCACTTTTCTCGCTCCGAACGACATTCAGCAGTTCGAAGACCTATACTTATACGAAGAGCTCAATTATTACGTGTTAGTAGAAATCGTAACGCCACACGATTGCGAGATCAACGTTACGATAGTGGATCCCGACTCAGACGTTTATGAAATATTCAAAACCGAAGTAAACATATCGCAAGGCGACCAGTGGTTCGAAATACCGTTCGGAACGGCGATTTCGGGGAATTATACTTTTATTTTTTCGGTTATTGCCGAGCTGAACTTAAACTTATACGTTAAAATCTTTTTCGATAGGGATGAAAAGTGCCTGTACGACATCATGTCGCCCGAATACATCGCCAAACTAGAGTTGTACCAAGTCAACAAGTTTCTCTCCGGATCGGTTGTAGAACACAACGTTATGCTTAAAACCGACGTATCTTACAAGTTTTACGTCGGAAGAGTTTCTGCTATTGGAGGGGAACTAATTAGCCGAGAAGTCGAAGTGTATTACTATCTAACAGATCCTGACGATATTGAATTTACGATATACGCTAACCAGACCATGAAAAGCGTTGGAGAGGTTTTGCACTTTAATTTCGGGACCGCAGTTAGCGGGGTTTACACCGTCAAAATCAAGATTTATTGCAAGGTCGACGTAGTAAACGTAGCTTACGCAATAGCAGAAGATTATTCGATAAGTACCGGTATAAACGGAACCGAGCCAGACCCAGAACCAACTAACGGAACTATTCAAGGATATTTTTACGTGCCGATCGAATGGACTCTCGGATTTGTCGTCAGCGCGGGGCTCGTGGTTGGCGCTTTGGTCGTTATAGGAAGCGTTCGCAAGAAAAAGAGCTCTGTATCTTTAAGAAACTAAAGGTTACTTTTTTTTTCCTTTTTTATTTCTATAAAACTTGTATATTATCTTTAATGTAACTAAAGTCCAGAAGTAAATATAGTTCAGATAATCCTCCGAACGGGTTTAGGATTGTTTTAACTTCCTTTTCTTTTCTTCTCATATGCTTTAACCTCGTTTTTTTTAGTTGGTTTTTTACTTTTGTATACAACTATTGCTAAGATGAAAAGGCTAGGAAATACAAGAAGAAGATGTAAACTTCCGATGTTAAATAAATATACGTTACCTTCGCAATCTCTTTCTCTGAAATCTCCTCCGGCTAGTATTGCTATGTTACTTATTATTATATTCTTATTGCTCCATCTTAAAAATATACCACCACACCAGTTGCGCTGTAGGATATTCCCTGCAATCGCGTTATAATTACTTCGATGTAATTGTATCGCAATATTATCTTGAATAGAAAGCGTATTTCCCCAAATTTTGTTATAATTACTATACCGTAATAATATACCATCGTAATTATTGAAGTGCATTGTGTTTAGCGAAATCACGTTATTATCACTGGTCTCTAAGAATATTCCCTCCCATAAACTGTGGTGGACTAGGTTGCCTATTATCGCGTTGTTATTGCTATTGATTAAATAAATACCAATACCATTCTGTTGACAATCGTTTTTTCGTACTAGGGCATTTTGAATGTTTTTCAATTTAATTCCCGCATCATACTCATTATGACCTGAATTAAAAACGATGCAATTTTCAATCTTAAAGTAGGCATCCGAATTTTCGATAAAGATGCCACTATCCAACCATTTAGCATCTATTTCCAAATTTTCAATAATATATGGGTCGATTTGGGTTCCTTCGCCCGTACAATATCCAGCACTTCTAAAAGCAACCCAACCAGCACTACCGTTTATATGAATCTTATCTGAAATTGTTAAGGATTTCAAATATGCATTTTCTAAATTATTGTAGTTATTATAAGACCTGCTATCAGAAAATCCTTCGTTTTTTTCAAGATCAACTATGAGAATACCTGAAGTTAGGACCGAAAAAACGAGTAAAATACTAATTTTTATTAAAAACGCATTTCTTCTTGTCATTTTTAGTCCTCAGATGATTGAGATTAGATCACATAAAAAGAATTAGTGAAATATATTTAAGTGTTCTACTCCTAAAAAATTGGATTCAAGAGAGTTAGACACTTTGGCAAGTTTTGAAAATAGTAAGTAATAAAAAAAAGAAAGGTAATTTTTAAGCGCTCAAAAGAGCTTTTGCGTTGGTTTGCCATTCAAGGACCATCTTAGAAGAAACTCCACTAATCTTAGAGGCCACCTGTTCGGGGTCGGAACTCACCAACCCTTCTACAGAGCTTACTCCAACTTTTATTAGATTCTTTGCGGTGCCGGCTCCAATTCCCTTAACGTCGATGAGCGAATGTTTACCGTTACCATTATCGAAAACTTCGCTATCTTCGACGCTACTCTCTTCTTCGTACAATGTTTCGACCTCGAAATCTAAGCCTTGAACTTCGGGAATGTCTCCCTTTTCCGTATCGGCAATTCCCACGCTTGTGATAAAGAATTCTGCTTCCTCAGGTGGCAGATCTGGCGCGTCCACTATTATCGCTCTACGTTTCAGCGAATTGTTCGATGAGAATCCCTTCGTTTTGAACATAACTCGGAAGTGGCAGCCATGGGCTACTATATTTCCGCCAATGGCGTCGTTTGCCGAGAACATTCCTTTCATGCTAACCGAAACTTGATTGGTCAGAAGAATCGCGCAATTATAAGTCTCCGCGACTCGCGAAAGCCCGTGTATCATGTTGTTTAGGACGGCTTGCCGACGGGCGAGCATACCAATACCTACGTATTCCGCTCTTAGTAAAGCCATTAAGCTATCTACTACGATTAGACGCACGTTTCGGGTTTTGCAAAGCGTTTCTGCTTTTTGAATCATCTGTATTTGATGGTCGGACGAATAAATCCTGGCGTGGTAAATTTGCGATAATACTTTCTTAGGATCGAACCCGAACCTCTTAGCTATTCTTTTGATTTTCTCCTTAGAAAAAGTGTTTTCTGTGTCGATGTAGGCTACGGTCGAACCTAAACCTCCCTTTTTTTTAGGAAGCTGGATGGTTACGGCGATCGTGTGAGCTAAGTTAGTTTTGCCGGATTTAAAGGGCCCGTAAACTTCTGTAAGTTTGCCAGTTTGAAACCCCCCTCCTAAAATTCTGTTCAATTCAGAAGAGCCTGTGGTAATGTATTCGGTATTTTCGTCGATGTCATCTGCAGTTATGAATTCTGTCATGCCCAAAGCGTTTCGAGCGTTCCAAATGAGCTTCTTTGCGGTCTTATCGCCTAACCCATCTATATCCGAAATAATGTTGTGCGGGGACATCGCTAAAGCTTCTGCCGTGCTAATGCCGCTCTCTTGCAAGAGCTTTATCATTCGAGCGTTGATTCCTTTTATTTGGTCTAAATCTGACGTTTTTTAATATCAACTCCATGTTGTAATTTGAATTAAATCAGATTAGAAACGATTATTAATAAAGAAAAAAATATGGTATTAACACTTCCAAATGCAAAAAAATTGGATTAAAAATTATAACTCTTTAAACGAAATTGGAATTGGAAAATTAAAATGGCGTTTGACTCATTTAAATTTCCCTTGATGTTCAATATCTTGGCAAACTTCCACTAAATGCTCAAACAGAACTTCCCTAGTCCATTTAGATAGTTCCAAGTCTACTTTTTTGAGTTTTTCTGCTAATTTTTTCATAAGATAAATCGATCTTCTAACTATGTGTATATACTCGTAACATAAAAAATAATCTTTAAAGAATTAATTTAAAAATCGCTTGTTTGTATCAATGGTATAGAAAAACGGATAATAATAACACTTTTAAAAGAAATTACAAAAACGAAGAGCTAAGTTTAGAATTCTTTCAATATTAATGTATTAATTTCTTAAATTACTAATCGTTCACAGTTCTTGCTCAGAAAAAGCCGATAATTCCTTTAAAAACTCTTTTGGCGTAATACCATGAGTTAACACTTTATGCCACATTCTAACGTTTTGCGAATGAAAATTCACCTTTCCTTCATCTAAATTTTTGGCAAATTCAAGGATAGTATCCTCAATAGAAAAGTTGGACCGATCGCGTGCCCCAAAAAATTCCCCAAACGCAAAGAATATGTTTATAATCATCTCGATGTCCTCGTCTGAAAAGCGTTGCTTACACAAGTTACAAATAATACCAAGTTTTAAGCTGGATTGATAGACATTATGGCGATCTTTTATGTCGGCGCGACAGATCGAGCATTTTATTTCGTTAGTGATGGTGGTATTTGACGTATTCATCGTAAGTTATATTCTTAACCAATGTATTTAAAGGAAAAGGAAAATCGGTATAACAAAATTTTGCCTTTATATAATCGGAAACGCTAACCATTATTACAAATTTATGATTCCAGAATCTTCAATTTTGTATATAAACTTCATAGAGATACCTTTCGAACTAATTTCCATCTGTTTTAGACCAGAATTCATGGTCTTCGAGAGGTTGACGTTTATCGAGTCAATTCTATCGTATAACTTGCTATAAAAAGGTTTTGTCTTACCCGAGCTAGGATCGAACGAAACCTCGTGGACCAAAATAAGAATTATCTTTTCCCTTAGGCATCGCATTACCAAGGGAAACAACTGTACGCTGAAAAACTCGTCTAAAATAGCCCCCCTTTCTTTATAATCTGAGATAGAGGAGATTATATAGCGCAAATAATGGGAAATATTGTCGATAACGATAAATTTAACGTTATTCGGAAGAATAGTAGTCTTCAATCGCCTAAAGTAAGACGATTGTTCTTGGTAGTTAGAGAAAGGTTTAATTCCTGGAGCAACAAAAATGTTTTTCAGAACGTAATCAACTTTGTCAGGATAACTTTCAAAAAGCGATCTTAACCTTTTTTTAGGGAATTGTTCGCTTGCTTGTATCCAAACGCTTTGATCTCGGTAAGACTTTTCGAGCGTCATAAGAACACTAATAAACTGGAGAGCCAAGGTAGTTTTACCCGTACCAGATTTGCCGGCGATGGATATAAGACCATTATCCTTAGCTAATTCGAAAACATGAGAAATAATTGCCGATCTTTCGAGCTCGATCATTCTTTAATCACAACCAAAAATTAATCGCTATCCAGTAAGTCTAAAACTTCATTCTGAATTTTGTCGATCTCTTCTCGACGCTTCTGACTCTCCTCGGATATTTCTCTCGAAGCGCTTGAGCCTTGAGAATTGTTAGAGAGTAGCTGTTGGAGCATAATTAACGCCATTAAATCGTCGAATCTTCTATCTTGCGAAGTCTGATTTCCGCTCATAAAAGTCCCTAGTAGACCGTTGCCACTCTTTTTCGCTTTATATAACAAATAGAAGAACAACCCTACGCCGATAATTAATAAGGTATAAACTGGTTCTCTTTGGTAAAACATCAACATTGCGACTACCACCGCGACTAGACAGAAGCCTTTCACTTTACCATTGCGCCTCTTTTTCGTGCAATTTTCTTGGAGTAAACATTTTAAACCTTCTTTTTCGAGTCAATAACTTTATACTTGGAAGGTTAGACCTCTTTAAAGCGCTGAAACAACTACTGATAATCCAAAAGGTAGTTTTCAAAACGAAATAGATCAATATTACGAAAAGGAAGTATTCTATGTAATATAGAACTTCGAACGGTAAGTATATAAAATAAAGGTCTACGAAAAGCCAGACCACGAGCCCTGACGCGACGACTAAAGCTATTTGGTAAAGCGAGTAGCTCGTGTCCTTTCTAAAACTTATGCCGATTAATCTCATGTCTTGCGCTGAAGGTTCGGAACCGATAAAAAGCGACACGCAGAAAACGGTGGCAACTACATCCACCCACGCCTCAGTTTTTAAGTTGAAAATAACGTCTAAGCAAAAGAGAAAAAGGAAGGTTGATACGAGCAATGGGGCTACGCTGCCAACAAATGTCTGTAGGAAGGAGTTTCGCTCGAACTCAGGTAAACCGACCGAACCGTGGGGAGCGACCCTCCCTTTGTTTTGGCTACGGTACTTAACTTTTAATTTGCCGGTTTTGACGCCAAATAAAACATTGAGGGCGTAATGAGCCACTTCGTGAACAAATACTCCAACAAAGGCTAAAACGTGCAGAAAAGTTTTAAAGCCTGGGGTGTGAGCGCGTCTATACCAAGATTGAACTGTGATGGAAACGATTAGCATAAAGAACAGCCAAAAAAATAAGTCCAACATAAATTCAAAGTATAATGAGAATTTATAAAGAAAAAATTAGATTTCTTCAAACAAAAGACTTCAATAAATCAGGATTAAGCGTTCTTTTTTTTTTGACAGTAATCAACATATTTTTTGGAGTCACCGCCTAATTCCTTAACCAAATCTTCTGGAATCTGATTATCATCAAGCCCTAAAATTCTTAAATTAACGAGAGATTCCAAGCCTTTGATCTCGGTAATCTGATTACGATTAAGCCTTAACTCTTGTAGGTTAGCGAGTGAGTCCAAGCCCTTGATCTCGGTAATCTGATTATCAGAAAGAAGTAATTTTTGTAGATTAGCGAGTGAGTCCAAGCCCTTGATCTCGGCAATCTGATTACTTTCAAGACGTAAATTTTTTAGGTTAGCGAGGGAGTCCAAGCCCTTGATCTCGGTAATCTGATTACGATCAAGAAGTAAATTTTTTAGGTTAGCGAGTGAGTCCAAGCCTTTAATATCGGTAATAAGATTACCATCAAGCCCTAATTCTTTTAGGTTAGCGAGTAATTCCAAGCCCTTAATCTCGGTAATCTGATTATTATAAAGCCATAAGTGTTGTAGATTAACGAGTGATTCCAAACCCTTGATTTCGGTAATCCGATTACCATCAAGCCCATCAAACCCTAAATATTTTAGATTAGCGAGGGATTCCAAGCCCTTGATCTCGGTAATCTGATTATCATGAAGCCTTAAATTTTGTAGATTAGCGAGGGATTCCAAGCCCTTAATATCGGAAATGTCATTAATATTCATATTTGAAAGGACCAAAGCTCCATCTGCATTAACCTCAATCTTCTCTCCGTATATCTTAACAAATCGGGA
>JABCSY010000191.1 GCA_018238625.1 Promethearchaeota archaeon | reverse complement strand
GATAAGGTTAAAATTATGGTGGGAGGAGCGCCCTTAACCCAAGAATATGCCGACGAGATAGGAGCTGATGGTTTCGCCCCCGATGCCGCATCTGCCATAGATAAAGCAAAAGAATTGCTTAAGTTATAAGATAATCTCAAGTAACCAAGATACCTGCCCGCAAAGATTGGCAGGCGGGCAAGAAACAATAACCAAACAAATTCTAATATTCAATACCTAATTACCAAAACTTTGTTTGATTATTAATCACTTTTACCTTTTGCCTTGTGGCTTTGCCTTTTTACTTCCCCTCTGGAATCTTGACCCTCTGCAATTTTAGAAAATTGCGAGGACCAAAGTCCAGGGAATGCTTCGCATTCCACGGGGAAAGATTCCGAGGACTAAAGTCCTGGAAATTCTCTGAATTTCTCAGGGTCACTTTTTCCTTTCTTTATAATGTAAACGCACCTTCAATATGATTTATTTCTTTCGCTTTTTTTGTCTTATCGAAAAGTATAGCGATTACATCAAATCTACAGTTATAATCTTCACCCTTGTATTTTAGATAAATCTTTGCGGCAAGAATTAACTTTTTTCTTTTTGTATAAGTAACTGCCTCTTCTCCTGTTCCGTATTCTGTAGATGTGCGTGATTTTACTTCTACGAAAACTAAATTATTGTCTTTAGAAGCGATTATATCTATTTCGCCTCCTTTTACTCTGAAGTTTTGTTCAAGAATGCTATAACCTTTACGGGTTAAAAATTTTGCGGCAATGTTCTCCCCAATCTTCCCCGCATCTTTTCTATCCCTTTTTTTAGGGAAAATGGCTAATTTGATTTTCTTTAATAAGTTTCTTAATGTCAAAATCTATATCTTTTAACTTTAAAGAATAAAAAGTACTTAATATTTAATTAAAAAATATTTTTGACAAAAAATGCCGAGATACCAAAACATAAGTTCAATTTTCCTTGTTGGAATTATATTCTACCTTTTTATAGAATCCTTTTATAACGTGATTGTAGATATTAATGCGTATATTTTTATGAATTTCTCAGAGATTCTTACTATAATGCCTACCTTGGTAATAGCAGCATCTATCTTAATCGTGGAGTTCTTCCTATTCATGTTAGCAAAGATAAAAAAATCTTACAAACCTTTTATCCTGCTCTATCTTATTTGCGGATTGCGAATAAGTTCCCAGTTTATTATCCTACCAAGTGCGATATTTGTCGTCAATTTTTTGCTGCTTTTTACAATTCTGCTTTTTTTCATGGCATTTATCGTTTTAATCGAAGTAAACGACGCTTACATGCTCTTTTCGCAATTTCTGGGAAGCGTGATAATTGGATTAGGAATCTACTTTACGTTATTAATCGTTAATATATCGTCAAATCTTACGTCAGACGTTGTTAAAATTATTCCTACTTTTATCTTTGTTGGAATAGTACTTTTCGTCAATCACAGTCTTTTTATCCCTAAGAGTGTTGAGAAATTGCTCTCTGATGTTGGTGGCAAAAAGGCACGCGATCCGAATAAAAAAAGCATATCGTTATTCCATTTTATAATCTTAGGAGTTCTTTTTGTCTTTTCAACGATGTGGATCTTTAATCCAATGGCCCTTTCTGCGTACGATATAATCAACCTTAATATCAATGGGTTAATTTCAAACTCAATGAATGTCTGGCCTGCTTACGGATTTACTTATTATATCCTTTTGATATTAGTTACTGCCATATTGAGCTATGCTTTTATTGTGAAGTATTTATTTTCGTTAGATCAAAAAATAGTAAGGAGTTTTATTTTTGTTTCCATCGGACTTACCTGTATATTAACAAACCTCGCGATTTACGTAATTGAAAACGACCTTACCATCGTATCTTCGATATACACGTCAATAATGACGATTATTGGAGTATTTTCTATTGTACTATATCTATCTTATTTATTCAATTTTTATACTTTTGATTCTTCGAAAAAATTGTTTGTAGGAATTATACTTTTCTTTGCTTCTGCTGTCGTCTTTCTCGTTCTCCACATGACCATTATGTGGTACGAGTACATGTCTTTATTGAATCATCTTAATATTCAAATAATTGCTTGCCTTGTTTTAATTTTAATAAGTGAGGTAAAAAATTTGAAACATTCGTTTAAGATAAAAGACCGCCCTTTACACTTGAGTAAAACAATATTTATCGCATTCACAGCTATTTTAATAATAAATATAGTTTCAATAGGGATCGTAGTTCAGAATAGCAAAGTTGCATTAACGCAAAATCCTGACGCTACTCTAATGATTTGGAACATTCATAACGCAATTGGAGACGACGATATAATAAGCTTAGATCGTATTGTTCAAGACATAAAGAAATATTCGCCAGAAATAGTAGGATTAAATGAAGTGGATTTAGGAGCGCTAAAAACTTCTGCGATCGATTTACCCTCTTACTTTGCTCATCATCTAAACATGTATTACTTTTACGGTTATGCTTTTTATAAACATTATGGAAATGTTATTTTGAGCAAATATCCCATATTAGAAGCAGAAATTATTCCATTACCGCTCGCCGTCCCTTCTGCCGAACCAAGATCTTTGATAAGAGCGAGACTCCAAGTAAATACGTCAATTTGGACCGTTTTCATTACTCATTTATCAACCAAAGAGGACGACCGATTAATTCAAGTTCCTTTCATAGTCTCCGAGATTGAAAAAGAAACTACTTTCGAGAGAATCGTTTGGATGGGTGATTTTAATTTTGAACCATCATCTACTGAATACTCTTTAATCAATAGTACTTCAATTCTAAATTTTACTGATACATATAGATTCCTAAACTCTGATCCGGGATATACTGGTCATTTTGATGATGATCATAATCCACATAAAAGGATTGATTATATAATGTGTTCTCCCGACCTACTACCAAAAACCAGCGAAGTTTTCTGCACGCTTAGTTCTGACCATTGTTCTGTGATAACACAATTCTAAATTCAATTTTTATTTTTTTTTCGCTATAGAAGTAATCCAACCCTGTTCTTTTTGTTCAAATATTTGAATATCCAAAAATCCTGCTCTCGCTAAAAAATCCTTGTATTCCTCTGGAGAGTGGATCTTGAACTTTCCTAATTTTGCCCAGTTTTCTACAATCTTTCTCTTCTTTTTATTTTCACATTTATAGCCCTCATTTATTAAAAGTAAAGTTCCGTTAATCTTTAAAACGCGGTAAATCTCTTTTAAATCGTTTATTAAATCTGGCCAAAAATAATAAGCTTCAAAACCGGAAACCAAATCAAACATGTTTTCATCAAAGGGAAGCGCTGAAACGGAGCCATGATGTATCTCTACACGCCCCTCATGGAGATATTCCTTATTAACTTCTTTACTGACCTCCACAGAAGTCGGTGAATAATCAATTCCAAATACTTTTCCATTCGTTACAATCTTCGCAAAACTGTTTATATTTGCCCCACCTCCACATCCAACATCTAAAATCTTCATATCTGCTCTCAATTTAATATTAGATAAGCCCCACACTGCTAATGATGCGTGTCCTTTGTTCATTCTCTTTGCAACTCTTCTTCCAAATCTTCCTCTTGGATATCTTACCTGATTAATTATATATTTAGTAAACCCCATACACTCTCACAGTTGATTTATTTTGAATAAAATTCAAATTAAAAATTGGTCTATAGAAAATTTTTATTAGGCGTGACTAATTTATGAAATATAAAATAACATTTAATTGTTAGTATGACTTAAAAATCAACAAGTTATCTGTTATTCAATAAATATAATTAATTAAATAACTAAGGTTAATAAAAAATGGGACATAACCACGAACATAGGTTGGGAATAGAAGCTCCACATTCCCATCTTATACAAGCACTCTCTCCCGCGATTTTTACGATAGTTTGGATGTTAGATTCATTAGTTTTCAAATTTTCAATT
>JABCSY010000022.1 GCA_018238625.1 Promethearchaeota archaeon | reverse complement strand
ACATCATCTCCAAGCTGAGAATTACCCATTGACTTTACAAATTCCCACATTTCAGGAGAAGGTTTGGTAACTGTGTCAGATCGTAAATCAACGATTTTCATAAATATCAATTTAAACTGTAATAATGAATTATTTGAGGTTCAATATTTAGATTATTAATTGATGTTAAACTCACGCTGAAATCTTCTAAAAGTGTTTTTAATATTACCATATTAATTTCTTTTAGTAATGTTGCTGTAATATAATAGCTGTTTTTCACCAAATAAAAGTTATATTTAACCCGTTAAATTGCATATTGGATCACAAACCCGGAATCGCAGTTCGCTTATGTACAACGTCTAATACCTTAGAAATTAGTGTTATTGTAATTAAAAATATTATTGCAACAAATGTATAAACAGGAAGATATAGCAAAGTCTGAAATCCTATGTTTTTTGCCTGATTAAATATATCTGCTACACCAATAATAGAAACGATTACAGTATATTTTGGGAGATAAGCTGCTTCGTTAGACCATGAAGGAATAACCCGACGTAAAGCTTGTGGTAATACAATATGACAAATACTTGTGATTTTAGACATACCTAAAGATTGAGCTGCTGTTAACTGTCCCGTACCAACTGATAATATTGCCCCACGTATATATTCAGCTTGATACGCAGAACTATTTAGGCTTAATGTTAGTATACAAATTATAATTCGAGCATTAAGAAAAACAAGCGTGATATCTCTACCAAAAAATACAAAACTATTATACCAGATCCCTCTTCCCAGAGGATTAAGAAGTAGGCTGTATATTAACCAGAGTTGGACAAGCATTGGGGTACCACGCACTATTTCAATGTATCCAGTTGCGATAGGAGATATTATCCTACCACCATATTGACGCAAAATAGCCAACATAAGACCAATAACAAACCCAATTAAAAGTGCCCAAGCGTATAACCACATTGTCATAACAAAACCTGAAAAAATTTGATCCCAAGAATTCAAAATTGTAAGGAAATCCTCTATTGGATTGGAACTGGTCTGAAATATCACCCATTTACCTCCCTATCTGATGGTTCAAGAAGTTCCTCATGTCGTCCATATAAAACATCAATTTGCCTTAGAAAATGTTTAACCCTCTCAGATTTAGGTGATTCGAAGAAATGGTTTGGTGTTCCTCTTTCAACAATCACTCCTTCATCTAAGAATATCATTTCTGATGCTACTGCTCGAGCAAATCCCATTTCGTGAGTGACAACTAGCATTGTAGTTCCTGCTTTAGCAATATCTAACATAACTTGAAGAACTTCTCCTATCAATTCGGGATCCAAAGCAGAGGTAGGCTCGTCAAATAATATCAAATCTGGCTCCATTGCTAAAGCACGTGCAATACCTACACGTTGTTGTTGACCACCTGAAAGTTGGGCGGGATAATGATCTGCCCATTCTGCTAATTTAACACGCATTAATGCATCAAGTGCTTTTGAATGGGCTTCTTCTTTTGAAAAACCTTTTACCCTTCGTAAACCAATGCTAACATTATCAATTGCTTTGAGGTGAGCAAATAAATTAAAGTGCTGGAAAACTATACCTATTTTTACTCGCATTTTATTAAGTTTTACACCGGGTTCCATAAGATTTTGTCCAGAAATATATATTTCTCCCTTATCTGGTGGGTCCAACATATTAATACAACGCAATAAAGTGCTTTTCCCAGAACCGCTGGGTCCAAAAACAACTTTTACTTGTTTTTTTGTTAACTCAAAACTTATGCCTTTCAAAACTTCTAAGTCTTCATAAGACTTCCATATATCTACTAATCGTAAGACAGGCTTGCTCATTATTAATTTCCTCCCATTCCTAAATCCTTTAATTTTTTGGTTTGATGATCTCCAAAAAATTTTGTTATAGGAAATGTAAACAAAAAATAAAGAATTGCAGCAACAACCATAGTTATAGTTAGGAGTTGTGGATAATTGACAGTCAATTGGTTTGCTGCTTTTGTCATCTCGAAAATTCCAACATCTAATGCGAAAGATGAGTCTTTTATAACCACTGCATATTCGTTCGACCATCCAGGTACGGCTAATCGTAATGCTTGAGGCATTACTATATGGCGAAAGGTTTGGAATCGTGTCATTCCTAAAGCAAAACCAGCTTCCATTTGTCCAGGATTGACAGATAAAATTGCCCCACGGAATATTTGTGATTGGTAGGCTCCACTACGGAGAGCAAGAGCTAACGATACGCTTGCTAATGCCCGATCTAGGGAATTTTCAAAGTACCAAAATAACCCAGGCATTCCCCAACGAAATATGTAAATCAGTACTAAGATTGGGATTCCTCTTAATAACTTCTCGTAACCACTCGCCAACCATACAAGCTCTCTAGGTCCATAAACATTCATTAATGACAGAGCTATACCTAGCACAAAACCTAAAATTAAGCCAAATATAGTAAGTACTAGTGTATTGGGCAACCCCCTAGTAAAAATATAAAAAAAAATAGATGAAAGGTCTGGAGCTTCGCTCATCCAAACCACGTTGTTATCATACTATAGATCCAACCCGATTGATACCCATCAAGGATGACATTATTTATTTCGTATAAAAGTTCGGGTTCTCCATGTCTTGTCCATAGAGCTAAAGGCTCAGAAGGAGTACTAAAAATGATTTTAAGGGCATAAGTTTGATTGAAAGCGGTAAAAATTGGTTCATCAACATAGGCCGCATCTATTCCACCAATATCTAGATCTGCCATAAGCAAATCAGCTCTAGCAAAAGTTATAAGATCGACCCCTACTGTCATCCCTAAAGCCACTAATTCATCCTGCATTACGGTACCAGATTGTACACCAACTATATAGGATGTGAGATTATTTAAATGTGTTATAGTGAGTGAAGAGGTTTGTTTTACCACCACAGCTTGGCTAACAGTGATATAGGTTGAAGATGGAGCAAGTTGTTGAGCGCGTTGCTCGTTATAAGTCATTGCGGCTGCAATCATGTCAATCTCACCTGATAGACAGGCACCAATAAGGGAATCAAAAGGAATGTCACTCCATTCAATTGTGACATTAATAGCATCACCTATCATTTCTGTAACATCTACATCAAATCCCTCAATCAGGTCTAAAGTAACATTATAATTTTCAAATGGAGGATAATCCGCACTTGTACCAACTTTAATAGTGCCTCTTGATTTAATCTGAGAAAGTAATGATGTGCCTTCTGGTGTGGTAATAGGCGAAGGAATAAACCAACCACCTAGTAATCCCACTCCTAAAGCTATTACTATTCCTAAGACAGCAAATTCTCTTTTCATATGACGATACACCTCGTCTTTATTATTTTATTTTAAATTTTTTTTAGTATTGAATTTTAGATTAAATAATACAGAAGATAAATGTTATAAGCAAACTTATAAAGATTTGCATTTCTAGTCTAATAATATCAACAGTTAATCTTAGAATGTTAATTAAATTATCATTTCTCTAATAAAAATTTTAAGTCTTCTTTTTGAAACACTCGCAACGGAGCAAACCAATAAAAGTAATAAAAAAAAAAAGGAAAAAAAGTCTATTTAGTTTTTAAAACAAGGGTTATTGCTCGAGTTAGGCGTATTACTTCAATGATTTTTCCTTTTGTAACTTTTATTTGTTCTCTACTAATCGCATGAGTGAAATCTCCCTTGCCATTGCAGATTTTTACAATTGCGTTATTATCTCCCGTCATAATTATGTTAGGATCTGAAGCAGTTCCGTTAATCAGTTCAGCTTTTCTTCCTTTTACCTTAAGATAAAAAGAATCCTCGTTATCCAAGTTAAATTGGAAAATCATATCCCAATCAACTTCTTTTCCACTAATGTTAGTAAAAAAAACAGCTTCAACTTTTGCGTTCCCGCTCATATTTTCAACAATTTTACTTAAACTTTCACTTGCAATACCCAATTTTACTCACCACCTTCAAATTCTGGTTTATTAATCCATCTTTCCCACTCATCTTCAGGAACGAAGAAGAAATCTGTCATTCTACCTTCTCGGTCCTCCCTCTTTTTAAACACTGCTTTAACTCGTTGTCCTTTCTTAATTTTTGAAGGAACCAAATTTTCTGAAAATACACCTTGAAACAAAGCTGTATCTGCTTCATCTAATTTAATAAAAGCACAACCGTAGGGAACATTTTGAATAAATTCAGCAGCCCCATACCATACTATCGTACTAATTTGAATCGTACCTGCGTGGGGGAGCTCAATCCAATCGGTATCTTCGTAGCACTCTGAGCAGTTAATTCTTGGAGGCATCCAAACTTTCCCGCACTTTTTACATTTTGTTCCTAATATCTTCTTATTATTCATTAATTCTATGAAGAATTTTGATTGCCCGCCCATAGTATACTTATATTCTATTAGAATTTTATCCCTAATTTCATGTGATTGAAATTTTTCGCTCATGGTTTTTTCAACCCCTCCTCGTTTGCCATTACAATCACCGCAGCATAGGCAGCACCAGGACCTCCAATAGAATGAGATATAGCTCGTCCTTTTTCAATAGTTACTTGATGTTTACCGGCTTCCCCTCTTATTTGAAGAGCAGCTTCTCCAGTACTCATTATTCCTGTAGCTCCAACAGCATGGCCACAACCTATTAAGCCACCTGAAGGACAGCACGGGAGTTCTCCCTCTAACCAAGGCCCTTCTCCAGGTTTTTCAAATGTTTTTTCAATCCATGAACCTCCTTCTCCAAAAGACACAAAACCGAGTTCTTCGTAGCTAATGACTTCTTGACTGGCAAATTGTCTTTATGACAAGTAATGTCCAGAGAAGGCATCGTGAAGCTCTGCTAGGTCTATTTGGTTTTTAATCTTATTATAGTCCAATCCGGCCATCTTGTAAGCTGCTTTTGCTGCGTAAATATTTGAATACAACCGCCCAATTTCTTCTCGATTACCGATAAAACAATCCGTATTAGCTGCGCCTACGCCAGTTATCCAAATTGGATTTTCAATTTTTAGTTCCCTTACTTTTTCTTCGCTAGCTAATATTAAGGCTGCCGAAGCTTCGGAATAAAGACAGCAATCCAACATTTTAAATGGATAACAAATTATCCTGGAATTTAATACGTCTTCTGTAGTCAATTTCATCGGAGATTGGGCTTTGGGATTATTTATCGCGTTCCCATGATTCTTTACGCTCACGTAAGCCATTTGTTCTTCGGTTGGATTACCGAATTCTTCAAAGTGCGCATTTACCATGCTAACATAAGAGCTGGCCGCCATCATGCCCATTGGATATTCATAAGTCATATCGGCAGAATAAGCGATTGCATTCAGAACCTCTGGTGTTGTCGTACCCGTTTTTTCGTCATAACAATCGTTGCATTTCTCTACGCCAAGACAAAGGCATAGATCTGATAGACCAGAGGCAACTTCCGCATAAGCCATTCTCACTGTGTATCCACCTGTAGCACCCCCCGAAGCGATTCGAGTCCCTGGTTTGTTGTTCATTCCGATATACGAGTTTATAAAAATGTCCGGCATGAATTGTCGTTCGAATAGTTCGTTATAAATACCGTAAACAGTAGATTCTAAATCTTTATGAGTTATTTCAGCCCCATTTTTGTTTGCGTCTTCCAAAGAGAGCTTAGTCGCGTCATAAGCGAGTTCAAAATGCGTTTTATCCATATATCTTGCTTTAAAAGGAGTAATTCCAACTCCAATAATAGCTACTTTTTTCATTCTTATCATTTTGATATAATTTTATTTAAAATTTTTTATTGTAATTAATTTATTGTTAGAATCCTAATTAAATTTTAATTCTCAAGTATTTGAAAAAATATTAAAGAGATTGGTATTTTTTTTTAACTTTTTTATAAATTATGTAAGTGTTGTAGAACGAGAGAAAACTTATGTTATAATAAAACTTATGTTATAATAATATTAAATTTAAACATTGAAATTATTTAAAATGTGAAATTTTTTAATTCATATTATGGTTAAAATATCCCCTCTAAAACCGTTTCTTCCTAAAGATCCTGAAGAATTCTGCACTAATCCATATGACATTATTGGAAAAGCGGAAGAACAGCAACTAAAGAAGATTCCTCATTCGATGATTCATCTTATTTTACCCGATGGTGAAGGCGATCAGAAATATCAAAACGCGGCTAAAGTATATAAACAATTTCAAGATAATCAAATCATCACTAAAGAGACTTTACCAAGCGTTTTCGTCTATCGTCAAGAATCTGATCAATTTAACCAGCAAGGATTAATAGTAGGGCTTGCTCTTAAAGATTATGAAGAAGGTAATATAATAAAGCATGAATCTACTAGAAAGAAACCACTTTATGATCGAATTAACCACATAACTTCTTCACATGTGTCCGCTGGACTTGTATGGACCATTTTTAAAGCAAATAAAGATATTAATTACTTAGTAAAGCAGATTAAAAAAAAAAAGCCCATATTTGATTTTAAAAAGTATAATTATCGACATTTACTTTGGCAAGAGACAAACCCAGCTATTATTCAAAAATTAACAGAATTATTTAAGAAAGAGAAAGTATTCATCGCAGACGGTCATCATCGAGCAGCAAGTGCTGCTGAATATCGCAAAAGAAATTTAAAAGAATCAAACGCTAGTAAAGAATCTGATGTTCCTTGGCAATATTTATTGTCTTATATAGCTTCTGACGATCAAATTCGGATTCTATCTAATAGTCGAGTTATAAGGCGATTGTCTATTGATGATAAAGAATTTCTAAAAAAACTAGAAATCAATTTTAGAGTCCTTCCTATGGAAAAAGCTTTTAATCCCGAAAAAAAAAATCAAATTGCTTTATGTCTGAAAGGAAAATGGTACGAATTAATTACTAAAGAAACGAGATTTGATTTATTACGCGATAGTCTTGATGTTGTTGTTCTACAGGATAAAATATTGAATCCGATATTAGGAATAATTGATCCTCGAGCTGATGAGAACATTATTTTTTTAGGTGGAATTCAAGATCCAAATGAGATGGAAAAATATATTACTGAGAGAGGAAATGATTTATTAATTAATCTTTATCCTGTTAATATACAAGATTTAGAAGAAATTGCCACTGCTGGTGGTGTCATGCCTCCAAAATCAACTTGGTTTGACCCAAAATTATTAAGCGGTTTAGTTTTACACGATCTTACAGAAAAATAAAAAAATTGATCATTATTTTTTTGTCAGTTTCATTATTGATTGCACGATTAGATAATTAAGAAAATATTAAAATTAAAAAATTTTTATTGAAACATGCAAGAATTTAACATAAAATCTACATCAAAAGAGATTATTTCTCAGTTACAAAGCAAAATTGATTCAAAAACCAAACCCATTGGCGCTTTGGGTATGTTAGAGCTTATCGCTTTAAAGATTGGGTTAATCCAAAATACCTTAAGCCCCGAACTGATAAATCCTACAATTATTGTGTTCGCAGGGGATCACGGCATTGCTTCTGAAGGAGTAAGTGCTTACCCCCAAGAAGTAACACATCAAATGGTTTTAAACTTTTTAAGTGGGGGAGCAGCAATCTGCGTATTTAGCAAACAAAACGGAATTAATTTAAAAATTGTTGACGCAGGTGTTAATTTTAATTTTAGTAATACTCCGAATCTCATCAATGCTAAAATCTCAATGGGAACAAAAAATTTTCTTAATTCTCCGGCTATGGATAAAGTACAATGCGAGAATGCTTTATCTAAAGGCGCTCTAATTGTAAAGGAACAAGGAGAAAACGGATGTAATATTATTGGATTTGGAGAAATGGGGATTGGGAATACATCTTCTGCATCAATAATTATGTCTATTCTTTGCAATATTTCTATCGAAAAGTGCGTAGGACGTGGGACTGGTTTAGACGACTCTAGTTTAAAAAGAAAGACACAAATATTGAAACAAGCTATTAAAAAGCACATACCAGATGTAGAAAAAGGTAACCCCCTTTCTGTATTATCAACTTTTGGAGGTTTTGAAATAGCTATGATATGTGGAGGAATACTTCAAGCTGCAGAATTGAATATGATAATATTAATAGATGGATTCATAGTAACCTCCGCATTATTGGTCGCCTTAAAGATAAACCCTTCTGTTCTCGATTATTGTATATTTTGCCATAAATCAGATGAAAAAGGACATAGTAATGTTTTAAATAACTTGAATATAGAACCATTATTAGACCTTAAAATGAGGTTAGGGGAAGGTACTGGCGTTGCCATCGCCTATCCATTGATTAAATCCGCATTAAATTTCTTAAATAATATGGCTTCCTTTGAAGATGCCAATGTAACTAAAAAGACTATTTGAATTATATGATAATTAAAAAAATCTTTCGTAGAATAGGTAAAGAAATTAATATTTTTTTTACAGCTTTACAATTTTTCACTAGAATTCCGTGTCCTAAACGAATTAAATTTTCAGAAGAATATCTAAATAAGTCATCGAGATATTTTCCTTTAATTGGGTGGATAGTTGGGGGGTTTTCAGCAGTGGTTTTTTACTTATGTAATTTTATTATGCCAACTCAGATCGTTATCCTCCTTACTATGATATGTTCCATTTTAGTAACGGGTGCCTTTCACGAAGATGGACTTGCAGACTTTGTTGATGGTTTTGGGGGCGGGTACACAAAAGAACGCGTATTAACCATTATGAAAGACTCTCAGATAGGTACATTTGGTGCTATAGCCTTGATTTTAATGTTGTCGCTCAAATATACTTGTCTTTTATATATTGAACCAATAATTTTGCCTTTTATTCTTATAATAGGGCATAGTTTAAGTCGATTTGCGTCAACTTCTTTAATTTTTATTCAAGAATATGTACGAGAGAATGAAGATAGTAAGGCTAAACCGCTCGCAAAAAAAATGAGTTTTGGCAACTTTATTATTGGTGGTGTATTTGGGATCGTTCCCTTTTTATTGTTAAGAGATTATTACTATTTCTTCTTAATTATTCCAGTTGTTGTAACCACGTGGATTTTAGGACACAAATTTAAGAAAAAAATAGGGGGTTATACTGGCGATTGTTTAGGAGCGACGCAACAAATTACTGAAGTAATATTTTACTTATTTGTGGTGATTAAACCTTGGATTTATATTTTATCCGTCATACAAGCGTAAATGTTAAGGAGGGAATATGTTACGGTTACTCCGATGTAGATGTATCTCAAACCTTTGAAAGCGAAGTCAATATTTTAAAAAAAAAGTTTTCTGTTTCTCCTCAAATGATTTTTTACTCAAGCCCATTGAAAAGATGTATTCTACTAGCAGAAAGATTAGCGATTGCGGATCCTATTATTGATAAGCGTATAATTGAATTAAATTTCGGTGATTGGGAATTAAAAGATTGGAGTTTAATTAATAAAACGGAACGCGAAAATTGGTTGAATAATTTTGTAAATTTTCGTTGTCCGAATGGAGAATCGTATCTTGATTTATATAAAAGAGCTACTGACTTTTTTGAAGACCTCGTAAAAAAAAAATATGAAAATGTTGCAATTATTACTCATGGAGGTTTTATTCGCTCAATCTTATCATATATCCTAGATATTCCTTTGAAAAAATCTTTTTCAATACAAATAAACTATGGAAGTGTTTCAAAAATCAAGTTCAATCAAGATAATAGTAGTAATTCATATACAACCGTTGAATATATAAATAGGTAAAAAAAAAGCATTACGAAACCAATTTCGTTTAGATAAAAAAGATTAAAGATTGTAAAGAAGTGAATTTAATTAATGAAAATCTTTGTAACTTCGTTGGGTGATGTAATCTATAGAGAACAGAAAGCTCTTGTTATAAAATTCAAAGGAAAAAGAAATGTACTTAGCACTTCACCATTAAACGGCGCTTATAGTGAAAAATTGAATTATGTTTATAATTATGATGGAACACAAGGGCCAGAAAGGACTTATGTTTTTAAGGAAACAACTTATAAAGAACATTTAAAGAAAATCGCCGAGAAGTTGGGGTTAAAGCCAGAATTTACTTCAGGCATTAGTACAGCAGCCTCCATAGAGAATGTATCGATAAAAGAAGAGTCATATAAAGGTATTACAACGACTGCTATTGTTACTGCGGGTGTAGGCATTAATGGGGGCCGAGCTGGTGATCCCGCTTCATTTGATGAAAGAGATTTATTAAATATAAAAAAGAAAAAATTTGGAACTATTAATACTATTTTAGAAATCGATGTAAAATTACCCCCTGAAGCCTTAACTCAAGCACTCGTTATTTGTACTGAAGCAAAAACTGCTGCTTTGCAAGAACTAATGATAGGAAGCAAATATTCAAACGATTTAGCAACTGGGACAGGCACAGATGGTAATATTATTATTAGTAACTTGGATTCACCTATATATTTAACAAATACTGGAAAACATTCGAAGTTAGGTGAATTAATAGGGTTATCCGTAAAAAAAGCTGTAAAAGAAGCATTATATAAACAAGAAAATTGCGATCCTGATAGCCAGCATAGTATTTTAAAAAGATTCGAGAGATATGGAATAACGGAAGAAAGTCTATGGCAAAAGTATAAAAATGTTTTTAATCAAGACTCAATGACTAAATTAGATTTTATCTATCATTTTCAATCCATAGACAAAAATAATAAACTGGTTACTGTTTCTTCTTTAATAATTCACCTTCTAGATGAGTACCGATGGGGATTATTAGGAAAAACAGAAATAAATGAAGAAATTGAAATGTTATTTTCTACATTAGCACAATCTTTTGATGTAAATAAAGAGATGTTAAATTTAAATCTAAATAAGAACAGTTATATCAAAGATATTTTATCAAATTTCGAAACATTTATCTCCGTCTTGATAAGAAAAAAAATGATTTCAATGAAAATTTAGTGAAAAAAATTAATTGGAAATTGATTTTGTAATGACCGAAAGGAAAACCTATTCCGTTTTAATTATTGACAATTTTCATTTTGATCCTGAACATGACATGGTAATCGAAGGTTTTCCAACAGTTGATTTGGCTATTGAATATGCACGTTGTATTGTTCGTTCATCAATAGAACATCATCGAAAACCCAAACAGACAAAGGAAGAATTAAAAAAATTATGGCATCTATTCGGAGAAAGTGCATTAGTTCTTGGACACAAATATCGCGGTAGTGGCGAACTCGATTTCTTTATCAATAATCCTGTAAAAGATGACAAAATTGACTGTAAGAAAATTAGAGAAAAGGCAGGATTGTAGTAAAGATTCTAGAATAGATTTTCTTTCAGAAAATCATAAGTTTTCCATCTAACTTCTTTTGGAAATGTATTTCCTCCTTCAAAAGTAATAGTTACAAAGTTTTTTCTTTTTTTCGAGAGTAGATGTTTTCCAGTTATTGTTTTATCAGAAGCACCAGCTGTTGCTAAGAATCTGGTTGGAGGGATAAAATCTTAGAAGAAACCAAAATCATATCATGAAATATTTTTAGATTGATATGCAAAAATTGAGTATTTCTAATTAAGATTTTCATAAAACTTTTAATATAGGAAACTTATCCTATTTATAATAGGAAACTTATCCTATTAATTATTTTCAATAAAAAAAGAGTGAAAAGAATTGGAAAAAAAAGGAAAAATCATTACTGCTATTTTAATTGTTGTACTTATTGGTGGAGGTACTTCTTTGGGTATTTTCATGGTTTTAAACACTCAACCAGAACCTTTAACGGGGTATTTATTCACAGATTCTAAAGATAGGCAAGTTAGAGTTCCAGATCGTCCTGAACGCATAATATCAATGGCCCCTTCAATTACTGAAACATTATACGAATTGGAAGTTGACGATAGGCTAGTAGGAGTTACAAATTATTGCAATTATCCGACTAATGCTTCAAGTAAAACTAGCATAGGAGGATTTTCTACGCCTAATATGGAAATAATTGTAAGCCTAAACCCTGATTTAATTATTGCTGCTGCTTGGAACGCAGAGTCTGTTGGTCTTTTAGAGAATATGGGATTTGCCATAGTTATCATACTTGCAGAAACTCTTGATGAGATAATTAATAATATTGGAGTAATTGGAAATTTAACTGATGCCGAAACAAAAGGTGTAGAAATAATGAGCGCGTTGACAACAGATATGGAAGAAATAACGAATAAAACTAGCACAATTCATGAAAACATCACAGTTGATTGTTATTTTGAAATATGGGAAACACCAATGGTAGCTGGAGGTAGTTCATTTATAGATGACATGATTGCTAAGGCAGGTGCTATTAATATATTTAGCGATCTGCAATTAGAATGGCCTACGGTTCAACACGAATGGATAATTGGAAGCGATCCAGACGCAATTTTTATTACAGAACATAGCACACCGCATTATTCTCAGGATGTTTGTAGTAGAACAGGTTATAGCGTTGTAAATGCATGTATTAACGCACGAGTATATTTATGTTTCGACGATATATATTTGCGACCGGGTCCAAGAATTATAATGGCATTAGAAAATATGACACGATACCTCTATCCCTTTTTGTTTACTTAAAAATTAGAATTAATAAATTTTAGATAAATAAAAAGAGGTGCAATAATAATATTAAAAAATTGAACCAAATAAAAAAACTGGTTCTTATTTTAATTTTTTTTTTTTTATTTCTTAGTATAATAGTTGCTTTATCAATTGGTAGTGTACAGATTGAATTTTTCAAGATTTTTGCTATAATTTTAGATCAAATAGGATTTTCCATTGATCACATTTGGACAAGTGGAGAACAAGTTATAATATTAGAATTAAGATTACCGAGAGTCTTAATGTCCGTTGTTGTTGGAGCGATGTTAGCTGTTGCCGGTGTTGCAGCACAGGGACTGTTCAGAAATCCAATTGTAGACCCATATATTATTGGCATTGCTTCTGCTGCAGGGTGTGGCGTTTCTTTATGTGTTGTTTTGGGTTTTGCATCTTTACTTGGTTTATTTACCATCCCGTTAGTATCGTTCTTATTCGCAATGTTGGCTATTGTTATTATCTATAAGCTTTCACAAACAAGGTATCGCATGTCAATGACCGTGTTATTACTGGCAGGTATCGCATTTTCTTTCTTTTTTTCAGCATTTACTAGTTTTATTCTCTATTTTTCTGAAGAAAAAGTACATTATATCCTATCTTATCTTATGGGAAGTTTTTGGGGTACTTCATGGGTCGATCTATATATAGTATTCATTGTTATGGTTCCTGGAACTATTATATTATATTTTTATGGTCGAGATTTAAATATCATGGTTTTTGGCGATGATAACGCTCAATCTATTGGTGTTAATGTCGAACAATCAAAACGAATAATTTTAATAATAATGACATTATTAACATCAACTGCGGTTGCATTTTGTGGTTCTATTGGTTTTGTTGGACTAATTATACCACATTTTATGCGTTTATTAGTGGGAAGTGATAATCGTAAATTAATTCCCTATTCTGCCGTTGGAGGGGGTCTATTATTATTATGGGCGGATGTCTTAGCTCGCAATCTAATTTCTCCTCTTGAAATACCAGTTGGCATTTTTACGGCTTTATTAGGTGGTCCATTTTTTGTGTATTTAATTGTTCAAAAAAAGAAATCAGGAGAACTAATGTAAATAATAATTTATATTTACTAAATTAATCAAATTGGATGTGGTTTATTGCCTATTGAATGTGAAAATATTAGTTTTAAATATTGGACAAAATTAGTTCTTGATGACATTTCCCTCCAATTTGGAAAAGGACACTTGTATGGGATACTTGGACCAAATGGAAGCGGTAAAACAACTTTATTAAAAGTATTATGTGGTATTTTGAAGTCAAAATATGGTCAGGTTGTAGTAGATGAATTTAATATAAAAAAAATGAATATATCTGATGTTGCCAAAAAAATCGCAGTCGTCGAACAGTCAACTTCAATTGATTTTGATTATTCTGTTAGAGAAATTGTGAAAATGGGACGATTCACGCATATTGGACGATTTTCAAAAGAAACCTCCGAAGAGAAAAAAATTGTTAATGAAATTTTAGAACAATTTAACTTATCAGAATTAGAGAATCGGGGATATAATACTCTAAGTGGAGGAGAACAACAAAAAGTAATTATTGCAAGGGCAATAGCTCAGCAAAGTAAAATACTTCTATTGGATGAGCCAACAACTCATCTCGATCTTAATTATCAAATCGAATTTATGGAAAGACTGAGAAAATACATCAATGATGGGATTATTGTGATAATAATAATTCACGATGTAAATTTGGCAACTCAATTTTGTGATAAAATTGTTCTACTAAAAGAAGGAAGAGTTATCGCCTTTGGGAATCGCGAAGAAATTATAACTAGAAAAAATTTAAAATTAATTTATAACATAGATGTAGTTGTTAGAAAAAATCCATTTTCTAATTCAATATATATTATTCCTCATAAAATAGAATTTCCAACTTCTATGCGATATGATAACAATTTTAAAATAAAAAAGATTCATGTAATAGCAGGTGGAGGAGCAGCTTCGAAAATATTACCAAAACTGAATGATTACGATGTATCGGTAGGTATCGTCAATGTTTTAGACGATGATTACATTCTTGCTAATGAATTAAATTACAGAATTATTTCAGAAGCCCCCTTCTCCCCTATAACAAATGATTCAAGTGAAGAACTAAAAACTATATTAAAAAATGTTGATCTTATTATTTTAGCAAATATTCCATTTGGAATTACGAATTTAAAAAATTTAGAAATCTTAAATGAAAGTAATAAAAAAATAGTGCTTTTTGAAAGAAATCCTATTGAAGATCGTGATTTTACTGAAGGTATTGCAACTACTATTTACAACAACCTAAAAAGTAAAAGTAATGTAAAGACTACAAATAATTTGCATGATCTGTTCAAATTTATTGAATCAATGGAGGAATGAAAATTTTATGGATCTTAACAAAATAATTAACGAAAAAAAGAGAAAGTTGGCACACAATGGCCATGGTGGCGAAATTTATAAAATCAATAATTTACAGGATCTTAATTCGTTGTTAGATTTTAGTACTAATATCAATCCATTAGCGTCTCTAGACCTTTTTAAACGCGCATATTTGGATTCCATAAATCAAGTCTCCAGATATCCCGATTCAAAATCAACTTTATTGAAGGAAGAATTAGTGAAATATTTCGAGTATAAAATAACTTCAGAAAATCTAATTATAGGGGCAGGTTCTGAAGAATTAATTTCGATTTTTTGTAGTATGTTTATCGATTCTAGTGATGAGGTAATAGTATACCAACCAACCTTTACTGAATATGCTTGGGCTATTCAAAAAAATGAAGGAAAAATTATCAATGTTTACAGAAAATCTAAAAATAATTTTCAGTTTGAATGTGACCCTATTATTAGTCAAATTACTTCAAAAACTAAAATCATTTTTATATGTAATCCAAATAATCCTAACGGTTTACTTGATCCTTTAGAAAAATTGGAGGAAATTATAAAGATTGCTTCAGAAAATGATATTCTTGTATTTTTAGATGAAGCTTTTATCGAATTTACAGGTGAATCGAATTCTTTCGTAAATAAAATTGATTTATTTGATAATCTATTTGTATGTCGAAGTTTTACAAAATTTTTTGGTATACCTGGACTTCGAATAGGGTTTGGAGTTAGCAATGCTAACATTATCAATTATATCACAAATGGTCAAGTATTATGGCCTGTTAATTGTGTTGCTCAAAGGGTTGCCCAAGAAATAATAAAATCTAAAGAGTTTATTGATAAGTCTATAAATTTCTTTTCTGAAGAATCAAAATTCGTTGTAAGTGAATTAAAAAAGATTAAAGGGTTAAAAGTCTATCCTACTAACACAAATTATATATTAATTAATACGAGAAAAACAGGAGTTAAGGCGTCTAATATAAAGGAATGTTTACTTGAAGAAAAGATTTTAATCAGAGATTGTTCGAATTACGAGGGATTAAATGGATATTATATTAGAATTTGTATTAAATCCAGAGAATTAAATTTAAAATTAATTTCTTCTTTAAAGAAAATATTTCGACCCCAAATGCACGAGAAAGGCCTGATTTTAATAAATATAGCAATGAGGGAAAAAAAATTAACAGGTTTAGTTAAAAAATGTGATTATTACCCCTGCCATACGGGGTTGGAAGATTGTACTTTTTGTTATTGCCCATTTTATCCCTGTTATCAGACTGATACTGGTGGTTTTGAAAAAGTTTATTCCAAGACGGGGGGTTTTATCTGGGCTTGTTCTTCTTGTATTTTTCCTCATAAAAGAGAAAATGCGGAAAAAATTCTTAATGGATTAATAGAACTAGGACAAGATTTTAAATCGATTAGTAAAGAAAAACTTATGAAGTTAAGAACGGATATTTTAAAACAGAATGGAACTAAAGATGACATGTAAAGCATTAATGGTTCAAGGAACGACTTCATACGCGGGAAAATCTATGTTGGTTGCGGCATTATGTCGAATCTTTAGCGATATGGGCTATAAAGTAGCTCCTTTTAAGTCTCAAAATATGTCACTCAATTCTTTTGTTACTGAAGACGGCGCAGAGATAGCTCGATCTCAAGTAGTTCAAGCAATAGCTGCGAGAGCGAAACCAATCTCTGAACACAACCCTATCTTGTTAAAACCTAAAGGAGATCTATCATCGCAAATAATTCTTATGGGAAAACCGTTTGCTGATTATCATGTAAAGAATTATTATTCCGATTTTATTCCACAATTAATTCCATCTATTAAAAAATCATTACTATCATTACAAGAGAATAATGATATTATTATTATTGAGGGTGCTGGAAGTCCGGCAGAGATCAATTTAGCCGATGTTGAAATTGCGAATATGTTCGTTGCAAAATTAATTAATGCACCAGTCATATTGGTTGCTGATATTGATCGTGGGGGGGTTTTTGCATCTATTTATGGTACGATTAAATTATTAAAAACTGAAGAACAAGATTTGATTAAATTTTTCGTTATCAATAAATTTCGTGGAGATGTGAAAATTTTAAAACGGGGTTTTGATCAATTTGAAGATTTAGTAGGAAAGAAATGTATTGGTATAATACCATATATTCAGAATTTAAAATTACCTGCAGAAGATTCACTTTCTTTGGAAGAATCTGAAAGTATTGGAAATTTAGAAGTTAAAATTATTCGGCTACCACGAATATCAAACTTCACAGATTTTGAAGCGTTGAGTTGGGAACCAGAGGTACATATATCATACGTGAAATCTCCTGATGATTTAGATCAAGCAGACCTTATTGTCATTCCAGGCACTAAAAATACAATAAGCGATTTAAAGTGGATGGAACAAAAAGGTTTTACATCTAAACTACACGAATTAAAGAAATTAGGATATTTAATAATGGGTATCTGTGGTGGATACCAAATTTTAGGAAATATTATTATTGATATGAATATTGAAGGTAATTCAATCGGTGAACATCAAGGTTTAGGCTTTTTACCAATCAGAACGGAATTCAAATCTTACGATAAAATAACAAGACAAATAAAAGCTGAAATTGTAGGATTTCCTCCGTTCAACGGACAGCAGATCGATGGCTATGAAATTCACATGGGAAGAATAAACCTTGAACCAGACGCAATACCTTTATTGAAAATTAAAGATAATTCGAATCAATCTCAATTCACTTTTATCGGAGCAATTAATAAACAAAAGACAGTATTTGGTAGTTTAATTCATGGATTTTGGGATAATGATAAATTTAGGGAACAATTTATTGATTATCTATTATTTAGAAAAAATAAAAAAAAGAGAACATATAAAAAAATTAGATATCAAGAAACAATAGAGAAGAATATTCAAAAGATAGCTAAAGTTGTTCAAGAAAATCTTGATATTAAAAAAATTATGAAATTACTAAGTATTTAAATTTGAGTGAATTAAATGGATTTTACTCTGTATTCAGATTATTTCATTTTAATTAATTGCCTGATAATTCTATTTTCCCTAATAATTGATTTGATTATTGGTGACCCACATTTTAAAAATCATCCAGTAATGCATATCGGAAATACAATCAGTTGGTTGAAATCTAAATTAAGAACTGGTAAAAAAAAGCTAGATAAAGTTTTAGGAATTGTGTTGTTAATTCTAGCTATATTAATCTTTTGTATACCTATTTATCTTTTTCAAGTTATTTTTTGGAGGTTTTGGAATGTTTGGATTATGTCCGATTGGGTTATCCCTAACTTGATAAATATCTTAACATTTTCTGCTTTAATGGGATTTATATTAAAATGGTCATTTGCAGTAAAAAATTTGGGGGATGTAACATTACCTATTGGTAAGGCGTTAAAACAAAATAACTTAGAAAAAGCTAGAACTGAACTTTCATTGATAGTTAGACGTGAAACGAAGGAACTTGAAAAAAAACACATTCTCTCTGCAACTATAGAATGTATTGCTGAAAGCTCTACTGACGCAGTAACCAGCGTATTTTGGTTTTATTTGATGGGAAATTTATTAGGTATAATAATTTTTACCTATTTTCATATTCATTTTATGTGGTTATTCTTAGGAATTCCTTTTGCTTATATATTCCGTATAACCAATACTGCTGATAGTATTGTTGGGTATAAAGATTCGGAAAATATTAATATTGGTTGGTTTTCAGCAAGGATAGACGATTTTTCAAACTACTTTCCTACTCGTCTTACAGTATTATTTATGTTATTAGCAGGTTTATTAATGAAAAAAAATGTAAAAAACGCTTGGAAAATCTTAAAATTAGAAAAAAATAACACAGAGAGCGTCAACGCGGGTTGGACAATGAGTACAATGGCGGGATTATTAAATATTCAACTAGAAAAAATTGGATATTATAAATTAGGAATTCCTATTAAAGCTCTTGAACCTTACGATATTAATACCGCTTATAAGTTGATTCGATTAACAGTTTTTTTATTTATTCTTACTACTTCAACTATTATATTTTCAATAATAACGATATTATTACTTTAAAATAATGGGAAAAACTCGAATATTTTGAGATTAAATTATGCAAATTGCAGCAATAATTATGGCAGGAGGAAAAAGTTCCCGATTTGATTTTACCAAAATAGAAATAGAATATCAAGAAAAATTGTTGCTTCCACTTGGAGATAAATATCTAATCGAACATGTTATTGATGCTATATTGGCGTCTAAAAGGATCAATAAGCTGATTATTGCCGTTTCATCATTTACGCCTCATACGAAATCGATTATTAAGAGGTTGAATTTGCCAATTGAATTAATTGAAACTCCTGGAGCCGGTTATCATTCTGATTTAAAATTCATAATTAAAAAACTCAAACTTGGAATTACAATGACAGTTGTAGCAGATATTCCATTAATTAAACCAGAGATATTAGATGAAATTATTAATATATATTTTATATTAAATAAACCAGCACTCACAGTTATGGCTGATATGAGATTATTTAATCAACATGGATTAACACCTACAATTGTATTTACCTCAGAAAATGATCAGAAAAAACTAATTCCATTAGGGATTAATGTTATTAATGGTGATGCTATTGATCAACAAGAACTTGATCAAGCGATTCTAATTAGTGAACGGATCGAATTAATTTATAACATTAATACTATCGATGATTATTTTAAATTAAAAAAAAAATTTGAAAATTTTTAATATCAAAAAAGTATTATTAACTATCATAATTTTAAAAATAGGAAAAGATCAAATATGATTAAAACTAAAATAACAGAAAAATTTGGTATAAAGTATCCAATATTTAGCGCTCCGATGGGTCCATTCTACACGACCGAATTATCTGTCGCTGTTTCTGAAGCAGGAGGACTTGGCGTTGTAAGTCACGCAACTTTACGAGGAAAAAGTTCGATAAAAGATATGGAGAAACAGTTAGAGTATGTAATTGAACATACAGATAAACCATTCGGCGTTAATATTCGGACTGCTCGCGTTCAGACGGATCATAAGATTATGTTGAGAAAAATTGCTCAATTAAGCAATACAAATCCAAAAATTCGCGAACAGTTAATCTATTTGCTAACAAGTGCCGGAGGGTCTCGAAATGCCAGTAAGATATTAAAACAAAAGGCACCTCATATCATGCACTATCACGTCGCTCCAGCTTTATGGTTAGTAGATAAAGTATATGCTGCAGGATGCGATGGAGTTGTTGCTACGGGAACGGAAGGGGGCGGTCATCAAAGCTACGAAGGGATTAGTACATTAGTTCTGGTTACACAGGTTGCCCAAAAATACCCTGAAAAGCCTTTAATTGCGTGTGGTGGTATTGCAAGTCCAGAAGGCGTAGCTGCGGGATTAGCTATGGGCGCTGATGCTGTTGCTATGGGGACCCGATTTATAGCTTCTAGTGAAAGCGAATTCCATCCTAATTATAAAGCATTAATTCCACCTGCGACTGCTCGAGATACAATGCTTACTACCGGTGGGTTTGGGCCAATAAGACTATTGAAAAATAAATATTGCCTAGAACATGGAACGATTATGACAAAAGAAGATAAAATTAAGCAAGAATTAGCCTACGATCTGGATGGATTTATGGAAGATCTTTATCATTACGAAATCGTATACACTAAAGGCGATGTGGATAATGGAGCTATACCTGTAGGGCAAACTTGTGGTCTAATTGACTCAATAATGGATGTTGGTGATATTATTACCAGTTTTACAAATAAAGCAGAAAAACTGCTTAAAAATTTATGTGCTAATATTTCTTAAAAGAATAAGAAATAATCCACTTTTTTTTTTTTCAAACTCTTTTTGAACTATAATTAATTTTTTTAATAATGAAAACAGCCTCACCTAACTTACAAAAAAAAATCAAGGAATTATCTAAAATTACATATAAAGCGATTACAGAATTATCTAAGTGTAAATCATGTGGAACTTGCGTAAAGTATTGTCCACTAAATATTAGAAAATTTAACGCCAATGGAAAAGCTATAACAATTATAACTGACGCTTATTGTGGAGGTTGTTCGGTATGTTACCATAGATGTCCTAATAAAGCAATTAGATTAGTTCCATTTAGTATAGCTAATAAAAGTTTATCATAACAATAATCTTTCTTTTTTTATTTAATATTAACAAAAAAAAAGGAATAAAATATGTTTTTTTAATTATTCTCGAAGTTCTCTTCTCAGAATTTTACCAATAAGAGTTTTCGGTAGTTCTTCGATAAATTCTATTTGCCGAGGATATTTATATGGACTAATATTATCTTTACACCATTCTAACATATCTTCTTCTGTTATCTTATCTTTAAACTCGTCTTTTATTGATATAATTGCCTTAATCGTTTCTCCCACTCCATCAGGGTGAGGAACTCCTATTACACCAACTTCGTTTACTGCATCGTGTTGATATATTAATTTTTCTACTTCCGCTGGGAAAACACCGTGACCTTTATATTTAATCATGTCTCTTTTTCTATCTTTTAAATGCAAATATCCTTCTTTATCTATGCATGCTATATCGGCAGTATAATACCAAATCTTACCTTGGGAATCTTTCCTTAACGCGTATTTTGTATCTTCTGGTTTGTTTAAATAACCTAACATAACTTGAGGTCCATTTACACATAGTTCTCCAATATATTTCTCTGCTTCTTCTTCTCCACAATTTTCGCAAGTTTCATTAGGGCAAATTGGTAAAATTTTCGTTCCTTCGTCAACATCTACGACTTTTAACAATGTATCTGATACGGGTAAACCTGCAGAATTTGGTTTATACCTATGAAATGGTGAAGCAGTTACTATTGGTGCTGTTTCGCTTGCTCCATATCCTTCAATTATCGATGCGCCTGTTATGTCCTCAAATTTTTTTTTAACTTCTGGCGGTAAAGCAGAACCACCACTTAAACAAGCTGTCAATTCAGGCAATTTATTCTTAAATTTTTCAGAATCTGGATCTTGGTTGATTTGATTGTAAAGTGTAGGTACTGCGGGTATATAAATAGCTCCTTCATTCATTAATAGTTTCAGTACATCAGATTTCTTTTCTGGAGGGGCTGCAAAAAGAATAAGTTTGTAACCAGATGAAACTCCCAGACTCATTCCTGTTGATATACCAAAAACATGCCCAAAGGGAACTAAACAACCAACCCCGCCTTTTCCACGAGATTCTCTTGTTTCAGGAACTTGATTATACATCCAAGCAGTTCCTTGTTCTGCGTTTGCAGACATATTATAATGCGATAACTGGACTCCTTTTGGTACCCCTGTAGTTCCACCAGTATAAATTAGTGTTGCTGTATCTTCCTTAGGATTTATTGATACATCCGGAATATTAATAGGGATGCCATTTTGTTGAATATCTTGCATTTTATGAAACTTAATATCGCCTACTTGAGTCGGCCATAATTTCTTTTTCATTTGAGGTACTTTTCCTAACGCAGTACCTAAAATTGCTTTAATTTTTGGAAGATATTCTGTTATACCTGTTAGGATAATGTTTTTTAGAGATGGCATTTTACTCAAGTCTTTGTTATGCAAATATCCTTGATAAAGGGCATCTAATACAATCAAAACTGTGCTATTTGAATCGTTTATTTGATAAACAATTTCTACGAATTTATGTAATGGAATTATGGGGTTGACAACTGCGCCAAGACGAGCCGTTGCATAAAAAGCTATAATAAATTGAGGTATGTTTGGTAAATCAATTGCAACTACATCACCTTTTTTCACTCCAATCTTGGAAAGTCCTGTAGCAAATTGATCTACGGAAGTATCTAGCTCTTGATAAGTCATTCTATATCCTTGAAAAAATATAGCTTGAGAATTAGGAAATTCCTCTGCTGTATTTCTTAAAACATCTCCTAAAGCTATTTCCTGATAATCTATGTGTTTTGGAACGCCTTCTGGCCAATAATTATACCATGGTCGATTAATATCATCACTCATTTTTAATCATTTTATAATTTTTCATTAGATATGGTATATTATTTTGAATACCTATTTAAAATTTTTAGAAAATCAACTTAATTTTAATTTAAGGCGAAATGAAGTTTAGATATCTTTTTGTTTTAAAATAAAAAAAAAGGTTTTAATTTAGCTATATATTATTAAGTTCTAAGTTCTCTTCTTAAAATTTTACCCACTACGGATTTTGGCAGGTCTGGTATAATTTCAATTATTCGAGGGTATTTGAAAGCAGAAATATTTTCTTTAGCCCATTTCGAAATATCTTCCTCAGTAACTTTACCTTGAAATTCTGGTTTTAAAGACACATACGCTTTAATATTTTCTCCAACTTCTGGATCTGGAACGCCTATAACGCCAACTTCGTTGACATATTCTAATTGATATAGTAAATCTTCAACTTCCCTAGGAAAGACAGAATGACCTTTATATTTGATCATGTCTCGTTTTCGATCTTTAATATGTAAATAACCATCCTTGTCAATACATCCAATATCTGCCGTATGATACCACGTTCGTCCTTTAGAATCCTTCCTTAGCGCATATTCTGTAGCTTCTGGTCTATTCAAGTATCCTAAAAATACTTGAGGGCCATTTCCACAAATTTCGCCAATATATTTTGCTTCATTAGCTCCACAATTCTCACAGTTCTCGTTAGTACATTGAGGTAAAATTTTTGTACCATCATCGGAATCTACTATTTTAATTAAAGTATCTGAAACTGGGAACCCCACTGTATTCTCCTTATATTTATGAAACGGTGTAACTGTTAAGATTGGGCTGGTTTCTGACATACCGAAACCTTCTATTATTAATGCTCCTGTTAAAGCTTCAAACCCTTGTTTGACTTCTAATGGTAAGGGAGCAGCACCACTTAGGCAAGCCACTAAATCCGTCAGTTGATCTTTAAACTTTGCACAATCTTTATCGAGAGTTATTTTTTGCCACAAAGTAGGTACGCCAGGACCGAAAGTAGCTCCTTCCTTTTTAATCACTTTTAAAAAGGTAGAAAGTTTTTCTGGAGGTCGTATAAACAGTATTAATTTATACCCACTGATAATTCCTAAATTCATAGCGATAGATAATGCAAATTCATGCGCTAAAGGTAGAATGGTGAACATTCCTCCTTTACCATATGTACTTTCAACCTCAATTTGTGTTTGGGCCCATATTTTCCCTTGCTCGGCGTTTACAACAAAATTATAATGAGACATCATACAACCCTTAGGTAAACCAGTTGTACCGCCAGTATAAATCAAAGTAGAAATATCTTCCTTCGGATTAATTTTCACATCTGGCAGATCAATTGGAAGTCCATTTTGCATAACATCTTGAAATTTATGAAAATTTACATCTCCAACTTTAGTAGGCCAGTTTTTCATTCTGGGAACCTTACCTAAAGCTGTTCCTAATTTTGCCTTGATTTTTGGCAGATAGTCTGCAACACCTGTTAGAATGATGTCCTTCAAAGTAGGTATCTTACTTAAATCCTTACCTTGTAGATGTTCTTCATAGAGGACATCTAAAATAACCATCATTTTACCTTTGGAATCGTTTACTTGATGAACAATTTCCACAAACCGGTTTAAGGGAATTACAGGGTTCGCAATTGCACCGATTCGACAAATCGCGTAATAGACAATTACATATTGGGGCATATTAGGTAAATCAATAACTACCACATCACCTTTTTTAATTCCCATTTTTGAAAGTGCTGTAGCAAACTGATCTACCGCCATATCTAACTCTTTATATGTCATTCGAAAACCTTCAAAAAATATAGCCTGACTATCAGGATAGGCTTTAACTGTGTTTCTTAACATTTGTCCTAAAGAGATTTCAGGAACATCAATATGTCTTGGTACCTCCTCAGGCCAATTTTGCATCCAATATTCGTTAATTTCGTCACTCATTTTTGATCACAATTGAATATTTTGTAAGTATGATTATATTCTTCCAATAATATATAAAATTTTAATATAAACTAAAAAAAAGTATGATGATGATTAAAAAATAGAATTTTCAAATATCAATGTCTCTTTTATATAAACATTTATCCGGAACAAAGCTCATCATAATTAAGTCTTCTCTAATGTTCCATCTTAATTTCTTATAAAAATCTACTACTTCTTTATTATGTTTCTCGATAAATAAGTGAACTTTGTGTACTTTTTCTTTGCAAAATCTTTCAATTAATTCGTCCATCATCATTTTGCCATATCCTTTTTTTTGATAATTAGGATCTATAGCAAGATGGTGCACATAACCTCTTCTTCCATCAAAAGCACCTATTACTACTGCTACAACTTTTCCATCTTCCTTACCGATTAAAAATAGATCGGGATTTCGCTTTAGTATCTTAGCTATCTCGTCTTTTGTGTCGGATGAGCCTACTTCTATTCCTGATCTTTTCCAAAGATCAATAATATCGTGGTAGTATCGCAAAGTAAAAAGTTCTATCTTCAATTTAATCACTGAAATAGTTAATAGAGAGTTTATTAATTTTCTTTCTTATTTCTGTTTTATTATCAATAATTTCTTTAATATATTTTGAGATTTCCTTTCTTTTATTAATCTCAGATGGAATGGGTAAAATTAAATCCATTATTCTATTACCTATTGTAGCAATAGTGCCTTGAACGAAGGTTATTGCTTTTATTTGCTTTTGAACTATGTCTAGATTTAGAAGGTATAATAAAAGGTATGAATCAATATTCTCTTTATTTTTAAGAGTTTTTATCTGAAATATGTGACTCTGGATAATAATTCTTGTATCTAACTCAGTAATAAATGCCGTATTTCCAATTAGATTTGGGCCACCATCCTTTACTAAAAGAATGTCTCCAATTTCAATATTCTGTT
Organism: Promethearchaeota archaeon; assembly: GCA_018238625.1. Classification (GTDB taxonomy): domain Archaea; phylum Asgardarchaeota; class Lokiarchaeia; order Sigyniarchaeales; family SOKP01; genus SOKP01. The sequence goes on along the minus strand of JABCSY010000022.1, from coordinate 19,525 downwards.
TTTCTTTAAATTGGTCGTATACTTCGTTGGAAGTTTTTTTATGCGAATTTAGATCGACTTCCCAATTATTAATTTCGCTAGTACGGATAAACGGAATATCGCCTAAACCATAAACATGTGAACCTATTTCGGCCCCTCTTGGCAAATATCCTTTATTCTTTGTGTAGATTAGTCTGTTTTTTACTAAATCACCTATAGAAACTAATTGAAAGTCTTTATTATTTTCTAAAGATTTTAGAGTTTTTTCTACGCCTGTGTAATAGTTAGGTATGAATATATTGCTTTTTATCTGATTTAAACTTAATTTGAAAACTTTTTGGGCTTCTAAGTAGCTGAATTCAGCACTTTCATTAATTTTAAGGTGTAAATTAATTAATTCATTATTGACAATCGGATTTTTATTTTTATCGTATTTTATACTTCCATCCTTATTTAATTTATACAAAACTTTTCCATCTTTATCGTGACCAACATTGTCAACAATTCCAAAATCAATATTATAATTCTGGGGAATATTTTTTAATTTTTGAAAGAATAGAATACTAGTTTTATTGCAAGTATAAGGCATAAATGTGTTCTGATCTAAACTAATTATTCCTAATATCTTGCCTTTACTCCGTAAATACGCCCAGATATATCTATTTGAAGGATTTCCAAAAAGACCTTCTGGTAAAACAATTCCTAATTTTCCATGGTCTCTTAATAGTTGTACACATCTTTCTATAAATAGAATCTGAGGTGGTTGTTTTTTAACTAACCTATTTTGCTTATCCCATATATTATTTTTAAAATCCCATTTATGAGCTAAGTCGAAATAAGTTAAAATCTCTTTTATGTCTATTGGAATTTTAGCTCCAAATGGTGGATTTGTAAACACATAATCAAAATAGTCATTTTTTACGATTTCTTTTGTTTTTTCTTGGTAATTACTTGGATCCAAAGAATCTTCGCAAAATATATTGGAATTGCCCTGACTGATAATATTTAGATATAATTCACATAATTTTGCTAAATAAGAATCTTTATCAATTCCATAGAGATTAGATATTATTTCATTTTTCTTTTTTTTTAAAATATCTATTTGAGCTCCGTATTTCTGTTCAATTTTTAACCATAAGAGGTCTTTGCATTCTAATAGAAAACCACCATGCCCACACGCAGGATCTATAACCTTAGATTCGATCTCGGGATTTAAATAGCTCACCATAAATTTAATTATACTCGCGGGAGTAAAAAATTGCCCTCCTTCTTCTTTTATTAGTCTACTTACAAATATCTCAAATGTATCAGCCAAAACATCTTTAGAAGATTCAAGAAGAGATATTCCTTGTAATTTTTCAACAATTAAGAAGACCAGCTCTTTATTTAAATTGATACTTTCATTTTTCTCAATGAGGTTCTTATATTTATCTTTTAGATTCTCCTTAAAGAATTTCTGAAGTCGATCGAATAATTCTTTCTCTGTTTCGTCCTGCCCAATGCTAAACGACATGATAGAATCAGGTAAAGAATTACTTATTTCATCAACTAACTTACATAAAATGAGTTTTAAAATTTCTTTTGATCGAGCTCTTGTATCAGTTTCCGTGTGTTTTAATTTTGCATAAAGATGTTGATTGATTTCGTTGAACTCTCTTTTCAGATTTGAAGATCTTTTTAAATCTCTCTTTCTAATTAAATTGGTAATTTTATCCTCGGTAAATGCATCTAGTGTTTTGGGCATTTTAAATTCATTACAATTTCAATGTTATAATTTTTTTATTAATAGTGAAAATTATTGTTTTTCTTTAAATTGGTTCAAATGCGTTCTTTTGTTTAAGAAAATCGAGCATTTGTAAGTAAAGTTTATCCCTCTTAGTAAGGATTTCTTCTTCAGTTCGACCTTGGTAATCGTAAAAACCTATTGATGTTTTTGCACCTAATTGCCCATTATTCACTTTATCTCTAAGGAACACGAGATCCATGCCCATATTCTTGATAATATCGTATACAACATCGAGTCCTACAAAATCAAGATTTTGTGCTACTCCAGCAAACGGTAAACGTACGCCTAAAGTGTTCTTAATCGCCATGTCAATTTCTTCTGGAGAAGCTATGCCTTTTATTAAAAGAGCAAAGACCGCAGAATTAATTGCTTGCTGGATTTTATTGACAACAAAAGCATTCGTGAACTTTTTCAAGATTAAAGGTTTTTTGCCAATTTTTTCTAATAATTTAAACGAAATATCGATGACTTCAGAAGAAGTTTTACGCCCAGCTACTATTTCAACTAAAGGAATAATGTATGGCGGATGAAACCAATGGTGGATTACTAAGCGTTTCGGATTTTTAACTTTTGCGACGTTGAATATATTTAATTCGGAAGTATTGCTTGCTAAAATAATATCTTCAGAGCAGAATTCATCTAATTGAGAGAAAACATCTCGTTTTACATCACGATCTTCAGAAACTGCTTCTAAAACTAAATCGCAATTTTGGGCAGCAACTTTTAAATCGGTAGATGGATGGATCCGACTTAAAATATTTGAAGTTTCACCACTTATTACATGCTTATACTCTACCAACAAAGATAGGTTTGATTTAATCTTAGTCAAGGCATTATCAAGAACCTCTTGATTTAAATCTACAAGATCTACTTCAAACCCGGCAGTAGCATAAACTTGCGCAATGGCGTGTCCCATCGTGCCAGCACCTACAACCAATATGCGCTTTATTTTATCAAGTTCCATTTTCTTCAGCTATTTAAAATTATTCTTATTATTAGTTAGAGGGGATTTTTAATAATAATTACTTTTTATTGAAAGAAAACAAATTTTAATTATGTCTATAAATAATTTAGATTTTGGAGAGTATATTGAGTTTTCTGTAAAAAAAAGGTTTGGCACGATTACGCTCAATAGAGTTCATCGGTCGAACGCTTTTTCTATTGATCAATTAAGATATTTAAAAAAAGCGATTGAATACTGCCAAAACAACGATAAAATAAGAGGTTTAATTTTAACAAATAACGGCTCTTCGTTCAGCACAGGAATGGACTTAGATGTTATTGATGGTAGCGATCATGCTGCTGTTAGAGATCTCGAAGGTACTGCTGCAGATATTTGTAAATTATTATTTAACGGAAAACCGGTTATTTGTGCTATAAATGGTAGAACGATGGGCGAAGGCGTTGTGTTCACAATATGTTGCGATTATCGAATCGCCGTTAAAGATAGTTTTTTTCAAATGCCAGAAATACGCTCTGGAATCTTCCCTGGCACTGGTTGTGTAGTTCTATTTTCAAAAATTATTGGAATTCCATGGACGAAAAAGATGCTTATGTTTGGCGAAAAAGTAAGCGCGGAAAAAGCTCTAGAAATTGGGTTAATTGATGGGATTGTAAGTAGTAGAGAGGAATTAATTGAAGAATCTATGAAAAAAGCAGGTTTTCTCTTTTCAAAAAATCAAACTGTATTGAACGCGATTAAACTATGCAGCAATCACTTCCTTGATAAATCTTATCAGGATGCATATGAAATAGAAAAAATTGCTTCTGGATGGTACGAACACGAAGATAAAAAAAAATTTATCTTAGATCTTCAAAAGAAATTTGAATAGGGCGAAAAAATGTTACCTAATTAAAAATACTATTTTATTAAAAATTTATAGTGATTTTCGTCAATAACAGGTCTATAACCTATTTTTTGATAAATACTATTTGAAGTTGGATTACTTAAATCCGTAAACAAGAAACAGTACTTATTTCCTTCTTCTATAAGTTGCTTGCTTAATTTTGCAACACACTCAGTTGCGTATCCTTTTCTCCTTAAGGACGGTGGCGTGTAAACGAAGTTAACAAAATTCCCATTTGGAGTTTTTCCTGATTTTCTCACCATTGAAACGGGCTCGTTATTGTCAAATAATAGAAACATTTTACTTTTATTCTCTTCAAATTCTTCTTTCAATTGATTAACCGTTTGTTCAATATCTTCTTCTGTTGCATCTACTAAAGCTTCTTTAAGCATCTCCCCTGCCCATTTAAGTACTGTTATCTGATGAGTTTTTGACGCAACAGAAAACTTCTTAGTGCCAATTGTATCTTTGGAGACTTCTTCTAATTTATAAATCCTTTCTTTCCTCAATAAATTAGGTTTTAATGAATTTTGTTCACACCATAACTCAGCAAATTTGTCTGCCGCCTCTTTAAAACTCAGTACGCCAGGTAGTTTCTCGTTTCGTTTGGTAATTTCTTCCACTAACACATCGATAGTATCTAAATTATCCGTATAAGAAATTAGGAGATCGTGTGGAGGAGTTCTTAAAGCTATTAGTTTTACATCGTCGTGGTCCGTTAATGACAACAAAAGTGGTCTCTCCTTTCCAATATCGTGAACTTTTTCTTTAAGAGAAATAAGAATTTTTAAAAGGAGGTTGTTTTCAGCCTCTCGCGCTAACAAAAAAGGATATGCAATGTCATAAAAATCATCTACTTCTTCGTAAAATCTTGCTTCCATACTCATATAAGAAGATTCACTGAATAAAAAATTAACGCGTGTGGGAACGTCAGTACTAATTTTAACTACATAAATAATTTCGCAAGTTTTAAGTCCTTTTCCTTCATATAACATGAACTTCTTGTTAAGTTTTTTAATTAAATGTCTATGAATTCATAACCGCATATGTTTTAGTAATTTAACTATTATCACGCGGTTCATAACCTTATATATTAAAAACAGTGGATGATACAGATAATTCAGCTCAAAATTAGCTTAGGATTTATAATTTTGTGTAAAAAGTCCGAAATTTTGTCGATATAAATGTTATATAATTTTAAAGTAAGATTAGACTTTAAAAATACTAGAACTTTAATTATTTTTTGACATGAGGAGTTTTTTAATAATAGAAATCATCAATTCATTAGATTTATGGAAATTTGAATAAAGAAAATATAAATAGATGTAATTTTATATTATTTTTGGTCTAAAGCTAAGATCAGGTTAGAAATAAAAATCCACATCTTTAAGAAGTATTTATGTATCCCAATCAAGAGTTTTTTAAAAATTTCAGTTTATATTTTCCCAAAATTCTGAATATACTAGATGAACTAATTGTAGTTCTAAATCCCAAAAAGGAATTTGAATTAGAATATATCAACCAAAATCTATTTTTAGATAGATTAGGGTTTTCATATAACAACATCATAGGAAAATCTTTTTTGAGGCTAATTCATCCTAAAGATAAAAAGATATTTACCAAAAGTCTAAAAAAGGTTCTAGAAAAAAGTAATAAGAAACAAAAATTAAGATTGCTAGGGATTAATAGAAATCCATTTTGGATTGAAATGGAATTAAAAAGAATAAGCAAAGATAAAATTGTATGTATCCTAAGAGACACTTCGTTACAAAAGAAATTAGAAGAAAAATTCAAACTTAATGAAGAAAAATTTCAAAAGATTACTAATACGATTCCAGAAATTCGTTTTTGGAATTTATTCACACCTAAAAAACATGAAGATGCGTTGCAGAACTCCATTCAAATGCTAAATATGATTATGGAAAACATTCCTCAATTTATATACTGGAAAGACATGAATTTAAACTATTTTGGTTGTAATAAAAATTATGCCAATTTGATTAATATTAAATCTCCTGGAAGTATTGTAGCTAAAAATGACAACAATTCGCTTTGGGAAAAAGATCAATTGGATTTCATTCTGAAAAATGAAACGGAAGTATTGAAACTCAAGAAAGCACAATATCACATTATTGAATATTGGAAATTAAAAAGCGGGAAAGAATTTTGGGTGGATGTCAATAGAATTCCCCTATTCAATTCAGAAGGAAATGTTGTGGGTTTATTAGTAACTTTTGAGGATGTTTCAGAGAAGAAATTAGCAGAATATCAACTAAAAAAATCTGAAAAAAATTATCGCAATATTCTTGAAAACATAAAGGAAGGATATTTTGAGATTGATTTAGATGGAAATTTCACCTTTTTAAATAGTTCTATTTGTAATATTACCAGATATTCCAGAAAGACTCTAATAAATTCAAATTATCAAATATTATGTGATGAGATAGCAAAATTAAAAATTTTCAATATATTGAATGAATTATATCGGAAAGGAGAAGGAGATAGGATATTTGAATTTGAACAGAAAACAAACGATGGTGAAATAACACATTTAGAATCCTCTGTTTATTTATGTTATGATGCAGAAAGTAAAATTATAGGATTTAGAGGAATTTTGCGTGATATTACTGAAAGAAAGAAAGCAGAACTTCTAAGGCAAGCCTTTAATCAAGAATTGAAAAAAGAAGTGGATTTGAGAACACAAGAATTAAAACTAGCAAATGAAAAGCAGCAATTATATTTAGATCAAATTTTAAAAACATCTTATTTTAAAACAAAATTTTTATCAACTATGTCACATGAGTTAAGAACACCTTTAAATGCAATTTTAGGGTTTTCAGATTTACTTTTAGAGGAAAAAAATGGATTATTAAATAGAGAGCAAAAAGAATTCATAGTAGATATTAAAGAATCTGCAGAGCATCAATTTGACATGATAAAGCATATTTTGGATATATCTAAAATCGAATCTGGCCAAATAACATTAAATATTCAAAATTTTTCATTAAATTTAATGGTTGGCCAGCTAAGGTCAAGTCTAAGACCAATGTATAATAAAAAAAATCTGAAATTTGTTGTAAAGGGTTTGGATGAGGAAAAAAGGATTTATGCTGATCTAATAAGACTCAAAGAAATATTATTAAATCTTTTAAGTAATGCGATAAAATATACCATTGTCGGAAAGATAGTCCTCACTATAAAAGAAAATGATAACAGCTGGCAATTTATATTAAGAGATACGGGTATTGGTATAGCTAAAAAAGATTATCCACTGATATTCAAGGAATTTATGAGGATTGATTCTCCTTATGTGCGTTCAGTACCGGGTAGTGGATTAGGATTATCTTTAACAAAAAGGTTAGTGGAATTACATGGAGGACAAATCGAATTCTGTAGTGTATTAGGCTCGGGTACAACTTTTTTATTTACTATTTCAAAGAAATTAGAAAATATTGCTATAGCAAAAGATCAAAATTAAATAAAAAATTAACGCGTGTGAGAACGTCAGTACTACTTAAAGGTTCTTTTTGAGAGCGCCTAATTGTTTTTCAAAACTCTCAATTTCGGATTTGGAGATTGTTTTATCATTAACTTTTTGAATTATGTCAACAAAACCCCTAATAAGAGGATGTTCCAGTACAACACAAGTTTGATTTAACGTGTTAACATCTAAAATGAGGGCTGACTCTAATATTTCCCCCATTCCAATCACATCTTTGAATAATAATTCACTATCTTCGGTATATGATAAAATTACAATATCTTCTAACATTTGGGAGCCATCGTTTTTCTTTATTATCTTAAACTCGCACATATCTAATATTCCACTTTAATTCTAATGTTAATACATATAAATTTGGTCAATTTAAATAAAACCAACTTTTTTAAAATAGGCTTAATAAATAAAAATATAGTAATTATTTTAAACTTACAGCTAAAATCTTTAACAGAGGAAATTGATGTAAATATGACAAGACCATATCAAAAAGCAAATATCCCCGGACCTGAGATGGGTACGACCGTTTTTGATCCTAAAGTCATGGCAAACTTCTTAAAGGACGATAAAAAGAAACTTTTTGTCATAGGCTCGGAGTCTTTAACTTGGGAACTTGATGGAAAAAAAGTTGCTGACTATTTTATTGAAATAGCTAACAAACTAGATTGTCACGTCCTTACTACGGGTCATACATATAAGTACGTAAAAGGCAAAATTCCAGACGATAAATTATGGGATATGTCGTTAATTAATATTACCGGTAGACTAGTAGATAAAGATTGGAAAGGTTTAGATGGCAAAGGACAATATAGAATGGCTATTTTTGGTGGACATATTGTCTACTACGTAAGTCAGACTTTAAGTCGACTGAAGAACTTTCAAAATCACTTGCGAACCGTTGAACTGGATAAATATTCACATCCTAACGCTCGATTTAGTCTTCCGAATTTTAGCGATAACGATTGGAAAGAATTTTTAGAAAAATTAATTGAAAATTTATAAAAATTAAAAAAGGAAAAATACTAAAAGGAGAATTACAATATGAGTTTTGAAGATATTCCTGTTTCAATTGGACCCGTATACGAAGGTGAACGTATTAGGGCAAAACAAATGTATGTCGAATTAGGCGGGCCCAAAATGGAAAAACACTTTGAACTTTGCAGAGTGATTTCTAAAAAAGAGATTAAAGATGGTCAAGTAATAATCCACGGAATCGATTTAAAAGACATGGAAGAAGGATCAACCCATCCAATCGGAATATTAGTAGAGGTCGCTGGACCAGAATTAGAAGTTGATTTAGAAGCCGTTTTCGAAAGACGTGTTCACGAATTCTGTAATTTCGTAAACGGAATTATGCACCTTAACCAACGCTACACTAACTGGATGCGGATTTCTAAGACAGCAGTGGAAAAGGGCTTCAATTCGTTTGAACTACTGGGAAAAGTTCTTATTAGACTATACAAAGCTGAACTACCGATCATCAAACAAGCTCAAGTCACTTTTTATACAAATGAAAAAGAAATTGAAAAACCTTATGAGATAGCAGTCGGAATTTACGAGAAGAGAGACGAGAGAGCCAGAACAATCCACGACGAAGATGTAGACATGTTTTACGGATGTGTATTATGCCAATCTTTCGCACCAACTCACGCGTGTTGCATTACACCTGACCGAACAAGTTTATGCGGCTCAATTAATTGGTTCGATGCAAGAGCAGCTGCAAAAGTCGATCCTAAGGGTCCTTTATTCGAGATTCCCCCAGGCGAATGCTTACACGAACTTGCTGGCGAATATACTGGTATAAATGAGATGATCAAGAAACGCTCGTTAGGAGAAATTGATAGAATCTATCTATTTTCAGGCATGGAATTCCCACATACATCGTGCGGTTGTTTCGAAGCTATCGATTTTTACATCCCTGAAGTAAACGGACACGGAATTGTAGATCGAAACTACGGCGATGTAGCAATTAACGGACTTCCGTTCAGTGCAATGGCGAATCAGACTGGAGGAGGCAAGCAGATGCCCGGTTTTAACGGTATCAGCATTCAGTACATCGTATCACCGAAATATCAACAATATGACGGAAAAACACAAGGATTAAATAGCGGAATTGAAACCGTCGTATGGATGAACAAGGGAGTTAAAGACCGCATCAGCGAGTTCCTTCCGAAAGACCTTTTGCCTAAAATCGCAACTGAAGAAGACGTTACCGATATTAACGCACTAAAGCAATGGTTACAGGATGTTGACCATCCCATAGTCGCAACATGGGCAGAGGCGTTAGCGGAAGAAGAAGAAGAAGAAGAATGGGAAGCAGAAGGTGCGATGGTGCCAATGGGGACTGTTGGGATGACTATTCCGGGAGTAGGTGGCGCAGGTGGGTTCAAAATCATCTTAAAGAACTGTAAAGTGCACGCCGAGTCAATAATAATCAAGAAAATTGAGCCTAAAGGCAGAAAGAAGAAATAAGAAACTTAATCTACTTTATTTTTATTTTTTATTTTATTGTAGCATCGTTTTTACTCGTTCTTAGATTATAAAAGATTTTTTTCAATTTTTATAACTAATTTAATATTTTTATAGATAGAAATGAAAATATCGAAATTATTAAAAATCATAATACATCAACAATCAATCTTTTAATGAAGATTTTTGAACACTTTTTACAGTTTGCTGATAAAGATTTTGGAGCTTTTAGTATGATGCATCTTATTGAGGCTCCTTCTTCTGATAAAATGGGTCCTTTTGAAAAGGAATATCGAAAATTCAATTTTTTAAAGGGTACAGCAAAAGTTATACAGAATGGAATTAATGATGGAAAAATTAAAGAGTCTAACGCAGGAATGCTTTCTTTCTATACTTATAGTCTAATTTTAGGTGCTGCTATTGTAGACAGACATATGAGAATAATCGAACAAAATGAAGACTTTAATGGTAATCTTGCGAGTGAAATAATCCAGTTTGGTCAAGCAGACTTTTCTAGAAAAGATTTTCGAAATTTTATTTTAAATAAATTAGAAAATTCTTTAACAGATTAAAATTCTTTTTTGCTTAATTCACTAATTCGTTTTATGACATCCCATTTTTTAACGAGTTTGACTACAGCAGTGGGCAAGAATTGTTCCCAAGGTTCTCCTTTTAGCATTGAATCGCGAATATCGCTACCACTTAATCCCTTTTCCTCTAACTGTACATCCCATAAAACATGAACTTTTAACCCTAAGGATTCCAAATATTTTTTCTTTTGTCGCCCCCAATCGTCGTAAATCGAGAGGAAAAACGCCACATCCATGGGAACGTAATATTTTAATAGTTCAGGTAAATTTATGGGGAACGGTACAATAGAGAATTCTGATAATTCCAAACCTTTTTCTAATAAAGTTTCTCTTACCATTACATAGCGTTCATAGTAAGTCAATGGGTTTGCGATAAACGTACTGCGATGAGGGTTTGAATCGTGAGCTTTAGTTAGGGTAGGGTCAGGATTGGTAATTCCTACGATTAAATGATTACATAGTTTTTTTCCTGCTAGGAGAAACTTCACATGATCGTTATGGAGTATTTGGAGCCTTCCGTGAATTACACCTGTTTCGTATCTTATTCCTTTAACTTGTTTCATTCTAATTAATTATTTATCGTAATAAAATAATTCGAATAATTCAAAAAAGATTAATAATTTTGCCATATAATTTATTCAAATTGATAATAGGTGTGTCTTTACGTTATTAAAAGAGGATATCGAAGAATCGAAAGAACGCATGGATGCGTGGTGGGACCACGAGGTAGTCGATCGTCCGGTTATATCGTACTATTTTTCGAAGAAGAGGGCAGCCATTGGAGGTTATTTAGACGCTCTTGGGCAAGACTGGAGGTTAGCTAAAAACCCAGAGGGTATCGAGGAATCTATTGATAGTTTTGAGAAAAATGCGGAAAAGACTTTTTATGGTGGAGAAGCAATACCTTCTTATTTTCCAAATTACGGCCCCGGCATAGTTGCGGCTATTTTTGGCGTTGAACCAAAATTTCAATCTGAAACTATTTGGTTTAATCGTCCAACCAAACCTGAAGAAGTAATATCTCTACTTGAAAGCGTAAAATTAAACCAGAATAACGAATGGTATTCAAGGATTCTTAGAATCACGGAGTATGCTGTAAAAAGAGCGAAAGAAAATTATCAGGTTTCAATCACAGATCTAGGAGGGGTTTTAGATATTCTTTCCTCGTTCTTAGGGCCAACTAATCTATTACTAACTATGAAACGTAATCCACACATAATAGACGCTTGTCGAGAAATAATACTTGAAAAGTTAATAAAAATCTACGATAAGCTTTATGAAATAATTCAGAAGGATTGCAAAGGCTTCAATGCTTGGCTAAATGTCTGGTGTAGAAAAAGTTGGTACCCCGTTCAATGTGATTTTATCGCGATGCTTAACCCAAAATGGTTTAAAAGATTTGTATTACCCGATATAATTACTCAAATCGAACACATGGATTACGCAATTTATCATATGGACGGTCCTTACCAAATTCCGTTTTTGGACGATTTTTTATCTATCTCACACTTAACAGGTATTCAATGGGTACCCGGAGCAGGTCGGCAACCACAAGGATCGGAAGAATGGATTCCGTTATACAAAAAAATCCAAAAAGCTGGCAAAAATGTTGTAATAGATACCCTTTCGGAAAAAGTTCCTCATTTATATCGTAATTTAGAGCATAAAGGCTTATACGTTAGAACGCTCTATTCTTCTAAAATAATCGCAGATTTTTACTTACCCGCGTTTATTGGTGGTGGAGATGGTAAGTTAATAGAAGAAGCAATTAGTTGGGTAAAAAATAACGATTATCCAAACTTAAATAGGGAATTGCTTGAGAATTTTTTAAATACGAAACACTATGAGTTCGACAACGGAGTTAAACGACAACTGCTTAAACAAATAAATAGTTCTTTAAAAGAAAAGCTGTATTTTACTTGAAATAAAATAAGTTCCTTTATCTAAGAAAATTTGAAGAGCTATTCAATTAATTAAAAATATTTTAAAGGATAAAAGCAAATTTATAATTATGCGTTTAAAGACTCTATTTTGTAAAAACAAAGTTTTTTCAATAGGAACTCTGTTCTTTTCAATTTGGATTATTATTTTAGCTTTTTTGGCAATATTTAATCGTAGGGAAGTCGTTTTTTGGGATGCTCTTGGACAAACCGACGTTTCTTCTGATTATTTTAGCTTTTTGCCATTTTTAAGGTACATTTTTGAACCCTTTGCAACAATTGCTTTCATTTTAGAATACCGATTTACTTGGCTTTTCTTGTATTTAATAATGTACCCTATTCTACGCGTTATTTATTTGTTCTTAAGAAAATCGGGCAAATTAAACTCAAGCAAATACAACTATTTAAAAAGTTTATTAACAGATTTCATTTATTTTTCGTTTAAAGTCCTTTCTATAACGCTTGTAGCAATTTTACTAATAGTACTAGTAGGCTACTTAATTCAAGGATTTTTCTTTGCTAATAGATACTTTATGGTCCCAGTTCAAATTGGAATACACTTCAGCGCTATATTAATTTCAATTAAAGCAGGGTGTTCTCTTTTAAAATTATTCCATCCAAGGCTTAAATTTAATTTTGCTGCTAAATTAGAAAAAGGAAATAGAAAAATTACCGCGAATTTGAAGAAAGAATTCGTTTATTTTGCCGGAATTTTATTGTTATTACTTGGTTCTAACGTTATTTTATTGTCAATTCAATTTCCAACCCATAAAATAATCCCAATTACTCCTCTTGACGACGACGAGTTTTTGTTTGACTTTCACGTCCACACAACCTTTTCTGACGGATGGCTTACACCCGAAGAGAGAGTTTTATGGTACATTGAACACGGGATTTCTGGAGCGGCATTTTCCGATCACGATAACATTAGAGGGGCTTTAGCCGCTAGAGCATTTGTTGAGAAAAATGGATTGGATTTTACAGTCTGGATAGCAGAAGAATGGACAAATCACGAACCAGATCCAGAAATTCATATGAATTACTTTGGAATAGAAGAAGAGATAGTACCTCTTGAATCTTATACCCCAGGGGGACCTAAAGCGATGAATGCCTCTGATTTAATAAGTTATGTAAAAGATAACGGTGGTTTTATAACGGTAAACCATTATAATTACCAAGATAGGTCTGGAGCACCACATACGCTTGAACAGTTGCGCGATTGGGGCGTCGATGGTTTTGAAATCATTAATGGAGGGGGTTATACCAAGTATACGGAGATACGTCAATTTTGCTTGGATAACAATTTAATTTGCATGGCGGGGTCTGACATTCACACTAACGAAGACCTAAACACTTTTATTAGATTAAAATTAGATGTTCCAAATAATAAAACGATTGAAAATATTTTCAAAAACTTGAGAAATAATACACATGAAGCTGTTGCCATTCAGTTTTATTCTAAAACTTTTATATTTCCCGGAGATTCGAGAGATTCAGGACTTTACATCGTAGAAGGATTTATTAATTATCTCTTAAACATAGATATTTATCAAGCCCTATCTTGGATAATTTGGTCATCTATAGTATATTTAACATTCGCCCTATTTTACAAGAAGGCAAAAAAAGTAGAATTAAAACGGTTAAGGGGAAAAATTTATTAATTTCTTTTTTTAATATTTATAAAATCAGTTTAAATATAATATCCAGTTTTATCGTCTAGGTTCGTATCGTTGTCGTCGTCGTTATCGTCTTCGTCCTCTTTACCCATTATCATTTTAGTGAAAAACTTCTTTATATCTTCTATGTCTGCTGGATTTAAATCTTTTAAGTCGTTCATATCGATTGGAATTATCCGTTGTTTTAAAGGCCCCATGTTACTTCTTAATTGCTTTTCAATTTTCTTTTTTTGTTTTTCATGCGACATTAATTCCTTTTTCATAAGGATATTTAACTCATTTGCTACTAATTCGTCCAATTCGCTAGGGGAAAAAGATAGTAACAATTCTGTATCATATAATTTTGTTAATTTCTTTACTACCTTTTCTCTCTTATATTCTGGGATTTGGTGAATTGTATCTAAACCCATAAGATGAATAATATTCAACCAATCAAGTTGATAAGCCCAAGCTTCTTTTTCTGACATGTTTTTAAAAATTAAGTTTTTCTATTAACATAATTTCGGATAAAAGTTAAACCTTTATCTTATATTTTTAAACAAAAAACGTAAACATTTAAATCTATGCTATCTATTATATTAATTCGAAATATCGAAACATTAGTGGATATTCCAAAAGTTTGGTTTAATCATTGTTAATTTTAAGTAATTTCAATGAATGTTAAGCGGTAAAAATTAGAAAAATTCTTTAAATGATGAATTGATTAATTCAGGCTCATCGTGCATAACCCAATGTGAAGAATTTTCAGCACGGACAATTTTTAGGTCAGCTACATAATCAGGTAGTCCATTCAAGACCGACGATAACACGGCTACATCTTTCATTCCATGGATGACTAAAGTGGGGACTGTTATTTTCCCTGTCCAATCGCTAAAACTTACATTGGCCCTGTAATAATTAACCCCTCCTAAAATCGCGCCCGGTTTTGCCCACGCTTCTAAATATTTTTTCTTGTCAAAATCAGTAAAACCTTTTTTATTTATCAATCCTTCAAAAACTGCGAATCTTAACCACTTAAAATCGTCTTTAAAAAGAAATTTTTCTCCATCGGGTTTGAGAAATTCAAATATGTAAAAACTAGCTTTTTGTTGTTTTTTATCTGAGCGCAACCTTTCTTGGAATATCTTCATGTGAGGAGCATTTAAAATTGCTAACTTTCGTACTAATTTAGGATGTTTTTCGGCGAACGCCCACGCTACAACACCGCCCCAATCGTGTCCTGCGAGAAAAACGCTACCTAAGTTTAGAGACTCAATTAACCCTCTAATATCCTCAACTAAAACATCCATTTTATAATTATCAACGCCTTTAGGTTTGTCAGATAAGTTATAGCCGCGCATATCAGGGATAATTAGCTTATAATCTTTTTTTAGCCCAAGAATTACGTTTTTCCAACCAAACCAAAAATCGGGGAATCCGTGGAGCAAGATTAAAGGCTCGCCCTCCCCAACTATAACAGTATGGAGCTTTACTCCGTTCGTTTCGATGAATTTCTCTTCGCCAATACTAAATAATTCCATAATATTCGACCAAAATAGTTGCCTATAATAAGTACCTTAATTTCAATTGATTTTCTTTGATTATAAATTAGAGCCTTATATTTAAAATTATAATTTTTATATGTAATTTTGTTTAATTATGAAAATAACGATAATAGAGGCTGTTAGTCAATAAATAAGGCTTTAGATAAGGAGTATCAAATGATGAAATAAAAGGTAATATAAATAAAAATTAAAATATAAAGAGAATTTTAAAAAAAATCTGTAATTCTTTATTCAAAATAACTATTGAAGGAATCTTCAAAATCTTTAGTGCTAGAATTGTTAAGTTCAGCAAATTTATAGCGCCCTTGTGGAAGTTTTTTCTCTTTCGAAAAATAACTATTAAGAGAGCTTTCAAAATCGCTTGCGCTTAAACTTCTTTCTTCTGCGAATTTAATTTCACCAAAGAATTTCAAGTATTCTGGTGTACTATCACTCATTTTTTTTTTCACATCTAATTCTTTTTAATCAAATACTATTCTATACAAATAAATAAATGATTAGATCATAAATGGATAATTTGGTTTTTAAATCTTATGGTTAATTTCATACAAGTAAAGTTATGAAAAACTTATTTTCCGAAAGTTTTCCCACTTTTTCGTTTTGATTTCAGCAAAAAATTAGTAATCAATTGAAGATTTTGATAATCAGTTTTTCTTTTTTCGAACATAAAAATAATTATATTAATCTATCTTAGGCTAACATATATATGAGATTTTAGTATTAGAACATAGTAATAATAGTTTTTAGATAATTAATTGATAATCATACTTAAATAAGAAAATATAATTTAATTATTGGAAAATAATATAGAAATAACTAATAGCAATAAATTGAGTGTGAAAATATTGAGTAAAAAATTAGACGATAAAATTTATTTGAATTATTTACTTCAATCTTTAAACATTAACGACTTAAAGCAAATGTGTAGGGATTTTGAATTAAAGGGGTATTCAAAACTCAAAAAAACAGAACTAGTTGACTTCATACTTGATTCGTTAGCAGAAGAAGAACTTAAAGAATTGTTGGAGCAAAAAGAATTAGAAATTATTTCGAACGAAATTCAAACAGCAATCAAAATAATAAACGATGATTATCGCGAAACATTAAGTGTTATAAAGATTGTTAATGAAAAAAACCACGAAATCGAATTGTTATTCAAGGGTTTTAACTGGGAGGTTTCTTCCTATTTATCTATAACGCCAGAAAATATCTCTGACCCTGAACGCGACTGCGATTGTAGAATAGGCTCAAATATGGGGTTTTGTAGTCACTTTTGGGTCGGTTTTATTCTTTCCCTCAAACAAAATTATTTTAAAATATCAGATTGGAAGCTAACTGTTTTACCAAAGAATTTCGAAACAAAAATATCTACGATAAAAATTTCTGCGACAACGACTTCCGGAGTTAAAT
The DNA here is from genome assembly GCA_018238625.1 of Promethearchaeota archaeon. Lineage (GTDB taxonomy): Archaea > Asgardarchaeota > Lokiarchaeia > Sigyniarchaeales > SOKP01 > SOKP01. The sequence goes on along the minus strand of JABCSY010000022.1, from coordinate 2,788 downwards.
CTAAGGAGTCAGGAAAAGCTGTAAGCATGGTTAACGAAAATTCAGCCGATTTTCAGTTAACGAAACATATCAACAGTAGAATCACAGTTTACGAAGGGGAGATTACTAAGATTTTGAAAAGAGAATCTGATTTTCAAGGTAATGTAACGATTTACTATATAATTTCTCTAAAAGATGTAAAATTTGGACCTCAATTAAAAAAACCTAAAGATTATCGCGAAGAGGATACTATTAAGATCAATGACATAAAATTAAGAGTCAGCGATAATGCTTACGAGAAGGTTGAATTAAACGTTGGATTAAACGTTGGAGATAAAATAACATGCAGTGGTGGTGTAAATAAAGATAATTTTTGGGGTTTAATTTTGAAGAGAGTTACCAAACTTTCAAAAATTTAATTTAAGATGAAAATAATGAGAGAGCCAAAGTCTGGTTTTATTAACGATATTAACTTTATCCTTGCTACGGATTTTTATCAATTAACTATGGGGGCAGCTTACTATCAAGATAATTTGGAGAACGGTAGAAATGAAGAAAACGATATCGCAGTTTTTGATCTTTTTATCAGAAAATATCCTAAAAATCGCAATTACTTAATTTTCGCCGGTTTAGAACAAGCGATTTACTACTTACAAAACGCTAGATTTACTGAAAAGACAATTAATTTCTTGAGAAAAAAAGAAGTTTTTAAAAACATCGATTCAAGCTTTTTTGACGACTATTTGCCTAACTTCAAGTTTAAATTAGATGTGTGGGCAATGAAAGAAGGGAATTTTTTCTTTCCTCAAGAGCCCATTATGAGAGTCCAAGGGCCTATGTTTCACGCTCAATTAGCAGAAACGTATTTATTGAACACCATTAATTACCAAACTATTGTGGCCTCTAAAGCGTCTCGAATAAAATCTATTGCTCTAGATAAGGTTCTTCTTGAATTCGGTACCAGAAGGTCTCACAGCCCTCTTGCGGGTGTTTACGCGGCAAGAGCTAGCTATATTGCGGGTTTTAACGGTTCGAGTAACGTTGTTGCCGACCTCGAGTTGGATATTAATTCTAGCGGTACAATGGCCCATAGTTTTGTCCAACGATTTGACGATGAGAAAGAGAGTTTCGATTTATTTTATAAAATTTACGGTAAGAAATCAATACTTTTAATTGACACTTACAACACCGAAAAAGCAGCAAAGAGCGCGTGTAAATACGAAAACAACATAAAAGGGGTAAGAATAGACTCAGGTGATCTCATTGAACACGCTAAAAAAGTTCGCAAGATTTTAGACGATAATGGTTGTAAAGAAGTTATAATCGTTGCAAGTTCTGATTTAAACGAGTACAAGATTAAACACATTATTGATAACAACGCCCCTATCGATGCATTTGGCGTTGGGACCGAGTTATCAACATCTAGGGACGACCCAACTATTTCAGGTGTGTATAAACTAATAGAATATAATGGTCTACCTAAAATAAAAATAAGCGAAGATAAACTAACTTACCCCGGAAAGAAGCAAATTTACAGGATTTATAACGAACGAGGGGTTTTCAAAGAAGACATCTTAGTGTTAGACAACGACGAAGCGCCAACGAACTCAGAAGCTCTATTAATTCCGATAATGGAAAAAGGAAACTTAATTTGCAAGATACCTCAAATAATGGAAATTCAGCAGTATTATCTAAAGAATATTAAAAAATTACCAGGCGAATACAAAACTTTAGATGAAAATCATGTTTTTAAATTAAAAATTTCTAAAAAATTAAGAGAGTTGACTAACTCACTAACGAGAAAATATTCTAAATCTCTAAATTAAAACGTTTTGTTAGATGAAGTCAAAAAATTACTGTAAAATTAAGTAAAGTCCCTCCTATAGCATTTGCGAACGCGAAAAAATTAATTAATAATTCGTATAACAATGATTTAGAAAAGCATTTAGATTTTGAAGCTGAAAATATAAAGATAAGTGCTGGCACAGAAGATTTTAAAGAAGACGTAAAAAATTTTTCTTGAAAAAAGAAAACCTAATTTTCAAGGAAAATAAAGTTGAAAAAGTTATACAAAACCTAAATTTTGGAAATTCTTAACATTATTTAGAGATTATTATATAATAAAAGGATAGTAGAAAACAAGAAAACATATTCTACAATCTTTACGATCTTTAATCTAGGTATTTGTAATAATATCAATCATTGGATTTTCTTTTTATATAAAAACGCCATTAATTCGTATAATTATAAAAAAAAAAAATAAATGAAGTAATATGTATCATTTAGACGGAACAGATTATTTAAACGAAAAATATTTTAGAAAGACTTTCAGCATATGTCCGGAGTGTCTAGAACGGATACCAGCTGTTGTTCAAGAAGAGGATGACGGGCAAATATATATGCATAAAACCTGTCCTGAACACGGTGATTTCAAGGATGTCATAAGCTCAAGCGCAAAGTATTATAAATGGACGCACTACCAAAAGAAAGACAAAGATGGAAATGTCGTTTGGCAGTTTGAGAAGAACGGAGAGTCCAATCCCGCAGATTGTATTGGAGAAGATCCGAGAGGGTGTCCTTATAACTGTGGACTTTGTTCAGAACATCTATCGACGTGCTCTCTGGCTTTAATTGACTTGACTAATCGATGCAATATGAACTGCAACTTCTGTTATGCTAACGTAGGGAAAGCAGGTTATTTAATTGAACCTTCATTAGAAGAAATCGACAGAATTATGAAACATTTTAGAAGCAAGCCTATACCTGCACCAGCAATAATGTTTACGGGCGGGGAACCTACTGTAAGAAA
>JABCSY010000099.1 GCA_018238625.1 Promethearchaeota archaeon | reverse complement strand
AGCGGATATCAGATATAACATCAAGGGTTTCGTCGTTTATCGAGAATGGGCAACTATTACAATAAAAAAGATGTACGCTAAATACGAGGAAATTTTAGAGAGAAATGGTCACTTGCCGTTAATAATGCCCTCATTAATTCCAGAAAGTAACTTCTTATTAGAATCTGAACACGTCGAAGGTTTTGCGCCGGAAGTTTTTTGGGTAACCGAAGCAGGAAGCTCCGGTAAGTTAAATGAAAAACTTGCCCTACGACCTACAAGTGAAACTGCGTTATACAAGATGTACGCTTTGTGGATTCGAAGTTATAAAGATTTGCCTTTTAAAAGGTATCTATCATGTCAAGTCTGGCGTTACGAAGGCAAAATGACGAGGCCTTTTTTCAGAGGGAGAGAATTTCACTGGATCGAAGCTCACGATGTTTTTACCACAATGGAGGGAGCAGAAGAACAAGTGAAAGAAGATATGGAAGTAACTTACAAAATGATTCAAGACGAATTTGGCATCCCAATTATCTTCTTTGAACGCCCTCAATGGGATAAATTCAGCGGAGCACAGAAAACTTTCGCTGCGGATGCTCTAATGGGCTCAGGAAAAGTTTTACAATTACCTTCTACTCATCTCTTAGGACAAAACTTTGCTAAGCCATTTAATGTAAAATTTGTTGATAAAGATGGAGAAGAAAAATATGGATATCAAACTTGCTATGGTCCAGCTATAAGTAGAATATATGGAGCTATGATAGCTTACCTTGGAGACGATAAAGGATTGATCCTACCTTTCGATATAGCACCAGTTCAAGTTGTAATTGTTCCAATTTTGTTCAAGGGTAAGGAGCAGAATGTAATGGAAAAGGTCAATGAAATATTTGATGTACTCAAGGAAAGATACAGTGTAAAAATTGATGAATCAGACAAATCAATGGGAAATAAATTTTATTACTGGGAATTGAAAGGAGTTCCTATTCGAATCGAAGTAGGTCCGAAAGATGTCGAAAAAAACCAAGTTGTTATAGTTAAAAGACACGATGGTCAAAAATTCTTTGTTAAGGAAAAAGAGTTAGAAAGCTTCATAGATGATATTGCTGTTAATTACACAAAAGAAATAAAAGAGAAAAAGTTAGTTGATTTTGAATCGCAAATTGAAGTAGCTTACGAAAAAGACGCGGCAATTGAAGCGATAAATAACGGCAAAATAGTTTGTTGCGGATTTTGTTCAATAGATAAAGATGGTGAACACTGTGCAGGAGTTGTTGAAAAAGATATTGGAGGATTTGTTCGTGGTAAGCGAGTTGATGAGGAAAAGCATGAGTTTGCGACCTGTTTAATTTGTGGCAACCCAGCAACTTGTACTGTTTACATTGCTAAAAGTTATTAGATTTTTATTAATTAATTTTATTTGAATTAAAAGGATTAAAATTACCAGAATTCAAGGAAATAATTTGATGAAATATTGTCCAAGTTGTGGTAAAATTCTTGAATGGAGACAGGTTGAACAAAAACAGCGTCCCTTCTGTCCCCAGTGCCAGCGTGTATATTATGACCAGTTGAAAGTGGGAGCAGGTGGGCTCATAGAACAAGATGGGAAGCTGTTGTTACTACAACGAACTAATGACCCTTTCCGTGATTGCTGGAATCTTCCAGCGGGGTATGCAGAAATAGATGAAAGTCCACTTCAAACGGCTATAAGAGAAGTTTATGAGGAAACTGGTTTACGAGTTAAGATTGAAAGGCTTGTAGATATTTACTTCTTTGCTGATGACCCGAGAGGTAATGGTATTCTCATCGTGTATAAATGTAGTCCTATTGGGGGCAAATTGACTGAAACACTTGAAGGGGTTAAGCCAACCTTTTTTGCAGCAAACAATATCCCAAAGAATCTAGCTGGTGGTGGTCATAATCAAGCAATACATGCTTGGAAAGAGAGAAAGCATACCCAAATATAGTTGTATCAAATAACAACGTGTACAGTTTAAAAGTTATTAAATTTCAATTGTTCTTAATTTTTACATTTTAGTGTATAAAAATAGAAATGTGTGTCAAAAGAACACACATTTTATTTTTTGTTATCAATTTATATATTGTTACTTTTCTATTACAATAAACAAATAAATAGTTGAATTAAAAAAAAATGATAGCTGAAAGTTCTGTTTATTATGAGGAAAATTATTATATGGATATTGATTCCGATTTTTCAAACGAAAAAATCCCACCCTTTATTGGATGTACGATTTCCGATAAAGATGGAAAAACTTTAGTTACATTTGAAATTGTTAAGGGAGCTCTTGAAAATATTATTAAAAAAGATAGGAACGCGGAAAATGTTAATATAGACACCTTTCCAACTTATATTTGCGCTTTTAAAAGGTCATCGGAAGATGTTATTATTCAAAATATTCCAAATATTGAAATAGAGAATTCAAATTTTAAAATGCATATCCTTTTCTATCAAAATGAATATACGATAATCTTCTTTTTAAATCCAATAGTTTGCTTTAATGTCGTTGAAAAAGTAATAGACAGTTACCTAACAAATTTTTTTGAAGAGTTTAAGTATGATTTTGAGGATATTTACTTTTTAGAAAGGTTAGGTTTGGACTGGCTTATAGATTTAAATAACAACTATTTGAAATCTACTTAAATTAATTAAAAGAAATGTATAATCATAAAATCTCAAAGGAAATGATTAAAATGACCGTGGAACCAACTATAGAAATAACTACCGAATTAACAGATTTTTTTAACGAGGATGCTAAATGGATGGAATTAGCGTCTTCTTCTATCAATTTTAGTGCACCAGCTTTTATTGGATGTATGATTTCTGATAAAGATGGTAAAACTATTGCCATTTTTGAGGTATTCAAAAGTGCCTTAGAATATTTTATAAAAAAGGACATAAAAGACATAGAAAAGAGAAATAATTTTGATATCGAGCTTATCCCTATGTTTATTTGTGCGTTGGAACGTTTTTCTGACCAAATTTGTATTGAAAATTTAGCTGGAATTAAATTAAAAGGTACAAACATAAAAATGCATTCTGTTTTTTGTTTTAGCCAATTCACGATTACTCTCTTTTTGAATCCTTTTATCCACATTAAACCCTATGAAAACATGATTTGTCATTATTTTTCCGAGCTCTTTGAGAAATATTCAGAAGAACTTGAAGATGTCTTAAAATTTAATTCAAACGTTTTTATCTCACAAATAGAATTAAAAGGTAGAGCGTGGTTAAGAGAATTGAACGAATTATTTCTAAATTCTGCTTAAAATTATCATCAATTTTCACAACCATTTTACCGGAAGAAGTAAAATCCAAAAATTTAAGAGATTTCTAACTTTAAATTGCTCATTAATTAGGAAGCTTGATATTATGAACGATTTCATCCAACCTCTATCAGATGAATATAAAGACATTTACTTTATCCAAGGCGAACTAAACGCTCGGTATCCATATTCCCATTCTCTTTTAGTTGGCGATTATCTAATCGATACAGGGATTTCGCCCAAGCGTTTAAAAAAACTGAAGAGATTATATCCAATAAATCACGTAATCTTAAGCCATTGGCACGAAGACCACATCTCTGGTAATTATCTATTAAAAGATGCGAAGTTTTATTGTCATTTAAAGGATAAACCACCAATCGAAGATATCGAAATGATGATTCCTTATTATAATGTCGCAGGTACTCCAATTGAAAGTGAAATGAGAAAGCTAATTGAAGTATTGCGAATGAAAAATGTTAAAATAGACGATTTAATAGAAGATAATCAGATTATCGATGCTGGAGACGAGTTAAAATTACAAGTTATTTATACTCCTGGGCATACCGCGGGACATTGTTCATTCTATGAACTGAATACGAAAGTAGCTTTTTTAGGTGATATCGATCTTTCGAAATATCCATACTATGGTAATATTGATGCGAGTTTAATTGAATTTGAGAACTCAATTGCTAGAATTAAGGATTTAGATGTTAATATTATAGTTACGGGACATAGAGGAATTATTGAAGGAAAAAGTAAAATTAGAGAAGAAATTGAAAAATACGAGTCGATCTTGCAGGAGCGAGACGAGAGGATATTATCCTACTTTCCTGAAAAAGGCAAACCAATCAAACTACTTGATTTTAAATATAAAAATATTATCTACCGAAAATATTCGGCTTTTAAAGATTTTGAGATTATTGCCGAACTTTTAATGATTGAAAAGCATTTTGAGAAGTTCCTAAAAGACGATATTATTTCAAAAAAAAAGGATGGCTATATTTCAAATTAAATTAAAAAATAAAAAAAATAAATTATTGTATTATTACTATTTTTCTTTAGCTAATCTTTCCACCTTGCCAAGTACTCCATCTTCAACGGATACTGATTCTGGAAGCGATTTCATCATTTCCTTAATATCGACTCCTCTCTTTGCAAGAGTTTTTCTTCTAAATAAATATACTATTACTCCAATAGCAGCGAATGGAAAAATTATTAAAGCAATTATTATCCCCGCATCAGGATCAGTGAACAATAGTAGAACAAATATAAAGGAAGAAAGAGAACCTAATACCCCCATAGTCTTTAAAAGCCAAGCTGCTGGTTTGAAACCTGCTTTTTCGTGCCACTCAGGAAACTTTTTTGGAAGGATAAATACTGCTAAAGATATAGGGATTTGAATTATGAGCACAACGGTAGCTGTAACAGCGCTCAATAACACGCTTGCGGTTTCGATGCCATATGATGGTGCGAGTAAGGGTATAACGGTTACAAAGAGGAAAATTCCGGCTACAAGCAAAAGGGTTAATGCAGGCCTTGGTGTTTTGTGGTTTTTATTTACCTTAGTAAAAACTTTAGGAAACATTTGCTCTCTTGCTGCTACAAGTATGTCTCGAGAATACGCCATGTAAGATGGATGGATAGTAGAAGCGATAGCAATGGAGATGAGAACTATCATAACTATAATCATTTCAGAAGGTAAGATACCTCCAAGAATGAGAATTTCTGTTACGGTCCCAACTGGAACATTCCATGGATGAACTCCCGCAACCATTAGTGCCTGTAAAACGTATAAAACTGTGAGCACCACCATACTAATTAGTATCGCACGAGGTATGTTCTTTTTTGGATTCTTAACCTCTCCAGCAACATCTAAAATTAAAGTGAACCCTGTATAAGAGAAAAAGAAAGTTAAAGCCGCAAACATAACAGGCTCAAGACCTATTGGAAATAGAGGTTCAAAATTCGAAGGATTAAAATGTGGAATCGCCGCTATTATAAATATCACCATAACTAAAACGTCTCCGACAATTGTAAGGATTAACTCGATTAAACCAGAAATTTCTACTTTTATCCAATTTAGGAAGTAAAAAAAGACTAAAACAGTAAGTCCAACAATTAGTACAAATATTAATTCCAATTCAGGAGGAATCCCTAAAGCTTGTCCTATAAATACGCCTAACGTCGCAGCTAAGAAAGCTAAAGTAGCCCCGACTGCTAAAATCACCAGCCACACAGTCATGAAACCTCCAAACCCTCCTAATAGTCTACTAGTAATTACATATGTGCCACCAGATACGGGAAAAGCAGATCCAATGTAAGCTATGAGAAAAGCTACAAAAAAAGCGGGAATAACAGCAAGTAAATATGCAATGAATATCCCCGGTCCCGTTTTTGATAGATAAGCTGCTGGCGAAACCCAAATTCCAGCCCCGATGACCATGCCAATTATAATAAAGATCGCGATGGGTAAGTTAATACTCCGTTTTAATTCTTTATCTTCAACCATAATTCTTTCACAAATTTGTCTAATTTTCTAATTGAATATTACATTTTTATTAAATTTTTAATTACTTTATTTTTTGGTTAGGAAATATATAAATGTTTAATTTATATTTGAAAATATTAAAATTTGAGATTAAAATGCCGTTGGTTTTAGCAATAATTAATTCTAATAGAATTAAAAAAAAAATAGAATAAAAGATAATAATTTGCAAAACGGTCTTTTTCAACTTAATACCGTTTGTTTAATTTCTCTACCAGATTTTTTTTCCGTCTAAGTTTCTTTTTAAGCTCGTTAAGAGCGTCAGCGACCGCATAATCGTAAGGAGTAACTTTATTTTCAGTAGCTCCTTGAATTACTTCAAAAGTTTTTTCTGTGATTTTTGATTTAATATATTCAAAAATCTCGTCTGCGTTTTTCGCAACTTTATTCACTAAAATTGCTAAAACCTCTCCGGCATTGGCTACAAAATCAGGAAATGCAATTATTCCTTTCTCGTTTAATATTTTTAAAATACCTTTCTCGTATGGAATATTTGCTGCGGGAACCAACGCAATTGCGTTGATTTTATCGATATTTTTTTTATTTATCACATCTGGACGCGCTCCAGGAATTATGAAATCAGTGCGATACTCTGACGATAATTCAAATAATCGCTCTTTTGGAATTTTGATAAGGTTTTTGCTAACATAATGGTTAACTAAATCGTCTCCATATTCCAACTTTAACTTTAGTAATTCTTCAATATTAAGACCGTCTTCGTCAAAGATAGCACCATTTATGGTTGAAATCCCCGTTAAATTAAAGCCTAATTCGTTCAAACTCATAGCCAAAGCAGTACCTACTTTCCCAAAACCCTCTAATATAACATTTGGTTTTTTGGAAGTATCAAGCTCTTTCTTAATTAATTTTCCTAAGTTATTGTAGATTACTTCTAAACAATACACTACTCCGTAACCGGTAAATAATTCTTCCACGGGAACCCCAAGTTTTACCATGCCTATCTTTTTTGGCGCTAAGTTTGGCACGCCCATTACTCTAAACATTTTTAATAAATCATCGTCGTTGGTTCCCATATCTGGACCTGGGTAATAAACATCGTTTTTAATAAAGGTTTCTATTGATTTTGCAAAGCTTGTAAGTAAAATTTCTTTTTTTTCTTTATCCAGAGGATCTCCCCATATACCTGCTTTTGCCCCTCCTATTTTCATCCTATAAGTACAGAATTTAAGGGACATTGCCCGGGATAATCTAATCATCTCATCAAGCGAAATATCTGGAGCAAGTCTTACCCCGCCAGCGGGGATCCCGTAAACAGAATTGTCTATAACTAAAACTGCGTTTAAATCCGTTGAAGGGTTTTTTAGAATGATAATTTTTTCGGGTCCAATCTCATCTAACAGTGAGTAATCGTTTATACTAAAATCCATCTTTAATTAATCCTCGAAATTTTTTTAAAATAAGAAATAATTGATTAATAATTTGATTGGCTTACTTATATACTTTTGAATTAGAGTTTAGTTAATTTACTTTCTTATTTTTTGAAAAATTTGTCAAATATTGAAGCTTAATCTGTAACCTTTTTTTATTATCACAAATTTTAATCCTTATGAAAAACAATAAGCCAACCTTGTTCGATGTATATCCGAATTTAGAGGGAAAAGTTCCTTGGATCTCAATATTAACGGGAATACCTTCTAATGTTGATAGGTTAACAGAATTAGAAAGTTACTTGAAATTGAACGATGGCGAAATATATATTAAGCGTGACGACAAAGATCATAAAATTTATGGTGGCAACAAACTCAGAAAGTTTGAATTTATATTTGGGGAGGCTCTAAAGAAAAAAAAGAAGGGGATAATAACTTTAGGAGGCATTGGCACAAATCATGGTGCTGCTTGTGCAATTATATCGAAAGAACTGGATTTAAAATGCGAATTATTTTTGTCCCTTCAACCAATATCTTGGCATGTTCAGCGTTCTCTCCTTTTATTCCATTATTTTGGAGCAAAATTACATTTTACTAAGATGTTTGAACTTGGTGTCCTCAAAAGCTTGTTGTTTAGAATGATTCACCCAAAGTATTATTTAATGTCGATTGGTGGATCACCTCTCTTTGGAATTGGAACGTCTTTAGGAACTATAGGCTTTATTAATGCGATTTTTGAATTAAAAAATCAAATTAGTGAAGGGATTCTACCTGAACCAGACGTTATTTTTGTAGCAGCAGGGTCATCTGGAACAGCATCAGGCCTCACAGCCGGTTGTAAGCTCTTAGGATTAAAAACTAAAGTGTATCCCGTTAATGTTTCTAGGGATATTATTGTTAACCCAAAAAACCTAATTAGAATCGCAAATAAATCCATTAAATATTTAAGGAAACGAGATAAATCTATACCCGATGTACAAGTTGATAAAGGTGATTTTGATATGATTAAGGGATATTTAGGTTCTAATTACGGCGTAAAAACAGTTAAAAGTCAAGAAGCGGTAGATCTAGTTTACGACCTAGAGGGGAAAAAGCTAGGTTTAAAATTAGAAACAACTTATACGGGAAAAGCGATGGCAGCAATGTTAGATTTTTTTGAAAAAGAAGAAAATAAATCTAAGAAAGTCCTCTTCTGGAACACTTATAATTCGAACGATTTGGATAAATATCTTAGAAAGACTGAATTTGACTACGAAAAATTACCAAAAAAATTTCACAAGTATTACGAGGAACAAGCCTTCCAATGTTGGCGCCTTGCAAATTGTCCCGAAGAAGTGCGAATAGAATGTCCTGCTTATCTAAACCACGAATATAGGTTCTGGAAAGTTGCAGAATGCAAACTTCCCGAGGAAAAGAAAAAAGAGATTCAAGAAAAAGTAAGAAAGGTTATTAAATTAGAAGATGCTTAATTAATTTTATTTAATTAAAGTTTAAACTCTTCTATAAGTTGTTTTTGAAGGGTTGGCCGGTCTACTTTAGCAAGACGAGTAATTGGCAATTCTTTCTTAAAAACAACTTTTTTTGGTACTTTAAAGTTCGCTAATTCTTTTTTACACAATTCAATAATTTCACTTTCAACAACTTCTTGTCCGGATTCAGGAACCACTGCAACCCAAACTACTTCGTTATAAATTTTGTCAGGAATTCCCACTGCTGCGACCATAGCTATCTTTGGATGTTTCACTATTACATCTTCTACTTCTGAAGGAAGAACTGTATAGCTACCAACTCGAATAATGAATTTTATCCTTCCTCTGATATAAATCCTACCATCTTCAGTAATATAACCTAAATCTCCAGATCTGCACCAACCATCCTCCGTAAAGGTCGTTTTATTTTCCTCGGGCATCTCATAATAGCCGGGTATGGTTAAAGTTCCTTTAAACAACATTTCCCCAATTTCTCCAATAGGCACTTCGTTGTTGTTCTCGTCTACTATTTTTATTTCTTGGTCAGGTAAGAGCTTGCCAATGTAACCTTTGGCTAATTCTTCTAAAGAATCCCCTATATCTGTAAATGTAACCTCTGGACCTGATTCGGTACTTCCATAAGCATTAAGAATATTAGGACATATTTTATCTCTCATCCCAGTTAACAAGTCCATACTTACTTTTTCACCACTTATAATAGATATTACGAGAGAAGACGTATTAAAATTATCTAAATCAGGTAAACTTAGCATTATTGCGTACATTGTAGGAACGCCTCCAATTAATTGAAGTTTAAACTTTTTAATAGCCCTTAAAACTGCGTACGGATTCCATTGTTCTTGTAACACAATTTCGCAACCAGCCACTAGAACGGTTCCCATTATTTCGATTGACCCTCCAGCGTGACTCGGTGGAAAATTATTTAACATTTTAAACCTTGGTTTTAACCCTAAAGGTACTCCTTTTTCGTGAATGTAGGTCGCTTCAAGGAAACTAGCATGGGAAATATTTTTATGCGTTAATAAGGCTGATTTTGGCACGCCCGTGGTACCCCCCGTAAATATAATTAAAGCACCATCATCTGGACTCAATTTAGAACGCGCTTTTTTTAATTCTTCGCTTAGACCGTAATCTTTTTCTAATAATTCTTCAAAGGGAGTGCCGAACTCGTCTTTCCCAATCATAAAATACTTTACATTTGGATTAAAATTTGAACTAAGGTTCTTTATTAAATTTGCAATGTCGTAACCCCGTGCTTTTCCAATTAAGAATACAAGTTTGGGGTCAACATGAGGTATAAATCTCTGAAAATCAGCGGATCTAAATCGAACATCCATAGGTACGCAAATAGCTCCAATTGAGTTAGCTGCTAAATATATAAGTGGATATTCCATAATCATCGGGATAATAGTTACAATTGTGTCGCCTTTTTTAACTCCCAAGCTAAGAAACGCTTCCGCTAAATGATCAATAGCTTTAGCAAATTGCTGAGCGTTAAATTTCTTCCATTTAAACTTGATAAAAGGGAACTCTGGATCAATGGAAGCCCAATGATGCACATATTGCCATAAATAATCTAATTTTGGGATTTCAAAAGTAATATAATTCACCAATTTTATTATTTTGATATATAATCAATTTATAATTAATTAGACTTCAACTCTTTGATGTTAGAAACTATTCTTTTGAGTAATTCATATATTTTTCCAACATCAGAAATCTTTAATCTTTCGCTCGGAGAGTGTAGAGCCTCCACTGTGGGGCCAAGTGCTACCATTTGAAGTCCTGAAATCCTAGTACTAATCATTCCAGTTTCTAAACCCCCATGAATTACGTTAGTTTTTACGGGTTTTTCCAATAAGGTATCATATTGCTTTTTAACGTATTCTAAAAACTTTGATTCAAGATCGGGTAACCATTCTGGTAAAACCGGTCTTAAAAAAACTCTCCAACGCCCAAATTCTCCTAGTTGTTTCATAGAAACACAAAATGAGTTCAATTCGCTTCTTATTATGCTACGAGGATAAAGCCAAATAACTTCTTTATCGTTTTCAGTGTTAACGATGGCAAGATTATTTGAACTTTCTGTAAATCCCTCATATATATGCGATTTTTTAAGCACACCATGAGGGATTATATGAATGGTCGAAAGTAATACTGTTGAATCCTCTTTTGACAGATAATTACCAGGAGAAACTTTCTTATTTTCGATTTTAAGGTTAGGTTCAAATTTCTCGTAATATTGAAAAATTGATGAGATTTCTTCATTTAACAATTCTTCAAATTTCTCGCGATCTTTTACTTTTATCCCAAATTTTATTAAAGATTTAGCCGGGATGACATTCGATTTAGTACCACCTTGCCATTTACAGATATAAATTTTCATTTCTTGATTGATTTTTGATAAAATTCTACTCACTAACTTATTTGCGTTAGCTCTAGGTAAGTGAATATCTTCTCCCGAATGTCCACTTAATAGTCCGTGAATAAAAAGTTCATTGAACTCCAAATCATCGCTTTCTTGATATTCTTTCCAAGTAAATTTTTTGGAAAACCTTACTCTTCTTCCACCAACAGATCCAATTGTTATTTCCCCGAGAGGTCCTGCATCTAAATTAACCATTAATTTACTTTTTATGTCAAGGGCTTTAGGATCTAGTTGAGTTGCTCCATCAAAACCATCTTCTTCATTCACAGTTAATAAAACTTCAATGGGTCCGTGGGATTCAATTGAAGTATCAACTAAAATAGCTATCGCAAATGCAACTCCAATACCATCGTCAGCACCTAGTGTAGTTCCATCTGCATCAACCCATTCATTATTTTTTTGAATGCGTAGTGGTATCCCTTTATTAAAGAAATCAAAACCTTCGGGCTTATCAGTTTCACAAACCATGTCAAAGTGAGCTTGAAGCATTATTGGCGGAATTGCCTCTTGTCCGGATGTCGCTGGTTTTTTGATTAGGATATTTCCAACTCCATCTTGATAAATCTGATAATCAATCTTATTTGATTTGCCAGCCTCTAATATAAAATCTTTTATCACTTCACGGATTCTTTCTTCATGTCTAGAAGGTCTTGGGGTATTTGATATTATTTCAAAAATATCCCATATAATTTTAGGTTTTAAATTTTCTAATACCATTATTATCCTTTAATTAGCTATTTATTAAATATTATTAAATATTATTTAAAAAAAGATTATGAGCGCTTTTTCTATCAATCATAGTAAATATCAATAGTTTTTTAAATTCTGCTAAGGAGAATCTTAAAGTTATGAAACAAAAATACATCATTTGACTAGAGTATTGATTTGTTTTTTAATAACTATACAACTAATTACGAATAATTTTTTTTTATGTTTCTACAATATCATCTACATTTGTTCTGTTCTCCGCGAAGAATAAAATCAGTATAATTCCTATTATTGCAATTATAACCACTAAGATTAAAATGCCTTGAATTGTGTTCACGGCAAGAAATAACGAGCTTTCATTTACTGTTACATGAAGTAAAGCGGTGAGAAGGACACTCTGTGTCTTACTATATAGCCAAGTGACTAAAAATGTGAAGAAAATAACCCTAATTGTGTATATCAAGAAAATTAACAAATCTATAGAACCACTCTGAATTAGAAACATTGGAATATGCCATATAGCATGAGGCACACCAATAATCAGACTAATTTTAATTGGGCTGTACGTCTTCTGTAGATGATGTTGAGCAAATCCTCGCCACCCAATCTCTTCTTCATAATTACCTAGTAAGAGTCTACTCAAATAATGGAAAATGAAGCCTATAAGTCCATATTCTGCAATTGTATTTGGAAATGATTCCCCTAGCATGAGCTCAATACTAAGTGGGATCATGAAGATCACTATCGGCATGAGGAGGGCAAACAAGTAATAGATTGGGTTAACCTTCCATTTGAAGATTCGACTAACAAAATCTCGGAGGCCACTTTTTCCATTCAATATTAATGTGAGAATGAGGGCAATAATCCCAGGTCCACACGCTCCAATCTTTGCTAAGATTTCCAAGACAATAAGAAGTGTAGTTGGTGCCAACTCGGGTGATGCGATATAAGGTTCAAATATCAAAAACACTGTGATCCAACATGTCCAAGTTAAAACATATGTTAAGAAAAAATACGTTAGAACGGGATGTCTATGTACATAAGATTTCATAAAAAATTCCTTCTTTTTTTTTAATTTTTAGTTTGTTTATTTCAACATTAATTAATCAAATAATTAAAATTTATATGAATCGTTCAAATTAGGATTTAAAATTAAAGTTAAAAATTAAAAAGTAAAAAGTATTTTTAAATACAATTTATTCTATTGTCGTCAAGATATTCCAAATAACATAGGATATATTTTAATGCAAAATCTTTTAATTATGAATAGTAAAAATGATTTTATTAGCTTAATATGCTGCTAACATATCTTTTATTGTTTCTTATGATTTTTTTATGGGGTTTTTCTTTTATAGCTGTTGATATCGCCATGGATTTTGTACCTCCGCTCTCAATTGCTTTATATAGGCTATTAATTGCCGCGATTTCCATGACTATTGTTGATTGGTATTTAAGAAAAAAAAATAAACCAATGACTAATTCTTTAGTAGAAGGAGAAGATGAGAATTCTAATAAGCAGTATTGGCTATTTATATTTTTAGCAAGTTTAGCAGGAGTGTCTCTATATCTTTTTATAATCTACTCGGCTATTGATTTAATAGGTCCGTCAATACCGGTATTTTCAGATTGTTTGATTAATCCCATACTTATTACAATTATTGCTCTTGTTGTTTTCAAAGAGAAGCTAAGCAAGAAAAAAATAATAGGTTTCGCTATAGCCTCTTTTGGGGCATTTTTATTAATAACGGGAGGTAATTTAGGAGTTCTTCAACCTGATTCACCCAATTTTTTAGGGTATATCCTTTCTCTTTTAGCCCCGTTAAGTTGGACAAGTTATACGATCGTTATAAAAAAATTGAAAAAATTCAATAGGTTCAAGTCTGATTTTCAAAATCTTAAAAACATATCTATATTAGGATGTTTAGAATTATTTCTATTAGTTATTCTCAGCAATCAATTTGATGTGTTTCTTAATAATGTCTTAAATGTCGTTGTGTTTCTGTGCGCTTTATACCTCGCTTTAGGAGCATTCGTAATCGGTTATTATATTTGGAATTTTTCTCTTAAGAAGCTAAAATCTTCAAATGTTGCATCTTTTTTGTACTTGCAACCGTTTTTGACCTTAATCTTATCAATTATCTTTCAGCGCGACGATGTTATCGGTTTATGGAATATATTTGGAGGGATTGTTGTAATAGTCGCAATAATGATAATTAACTATAAAAAGCAAATATTAACTAATATCCTATAAATTAATGTAAAAATAAAAAAGTTGAAAACTAAATTGCCATTAAATATTAATTTTGGAAATGCTGTAAGAAGAGAAACCAAAAAATTACTAGATGATATTGAAAAAGAAGTAAATCTTCTTGAAAATGATAAAATCTTAAAGGAGTTTAAACGCAACGATTTAACGATTTTGAAGAAAGCAGGTTTACCATTTTTAACTAAAAATTTTCAATCTTATAATCATAAAAGAAAGATTGACTCTGTCATCCTCATAAACATTGGGTATCTTTCAATTTTAAAAAAGTCAGGTATTCAATTTAACGATCTTGATTTTTTAGAATTTATAATCAGTTTGTTATCCTCTGATGATTTTTTTAAATATGGAATAATATCCTTTCATTTACTTTTAAATCGTTATGTTATATATGAGAGAGGCATTCACGGTTATAATAATTTCTTTTTCCAGCAGTTAATAAAAGAAATTGACGAAACCAAGAGAGATTTTTTATATCAAACCATTATTGAAGGGATAGCTAATAATAAAGAAATAGAAAAAAACCCAGATCATTTCTTTGAAATATTAGATAACCATTTATCCACAGATTATAAAAATAATTTTTTATGGCAAAAATTCGCTTAAAATTCAACACAATAATTTCCCTAACCCGTAGATTTTTGTAACCTCTTAATGATAACTATTCAATGTTCAACAACGTTGTTCCGCAACATTATACCCAAATCGAGACTTTTGTTTAATGAAAACAGTTATCAGGAAATTTTCCGATACAAAAATGATAAAAAATAACAATGAAAAGGGGACAAAGAAATTTCTAATAACTTTTAATTAGTTATTTGTAGTGATGCAATTTATTCTTCTTTTTTTTAATAAGAAAAATAACAGCAAATAAGGAAACTAATACCATTACTTCAAGTTCATAACCTGGAATACCATTATTACCACCAGAAATCCCAGTTACTTTTACCTCAACCGTATCACTAGCACTATTTCCAGTTTTATCATAAACAGTTATAGTGTATTTATACGTCCCATTTTCTAAGCCATCGACATTGACAACGATATCAACACCAGATTCCCAATCTTCACTTATTATAAGTACTCCATCAATATAAAGATCATAATAGTCAGGATTAGCATCGGTTGCTACCCAAGTAATACTATTACCTTCTTCACCTGCTTCATAGTAAACATCTTCCGGTTCTGAAATAATAGGATTATCAGTATCATCCTCAATTACTTCATTAACGGTTACTATTACAGTGTCCGTAGCGAAATTACTATCAGCATCGTACACGGTAATTACGTAAGTATAGGTCCCATAGGAAAGCCCGTCAACGTCAAC
>JABCSY010000098.1 GCA_018238625.1 Promethearchaeota archaeon | reverse complement strand
TAGACTACGAGAAAAACCGTGAAAAACGCTATGATTATGCCCTTTGAAAAAGTAACATTACTTCCTGATGGTTTTCCAACACTCGACATTTTAATATTTATAATGCGTATTTTTTTACTTATTTTGAAATATACTGTTGTGTTTTACTAAAAACTTACTGTTGGCAATGCCTTTCCTGTTATATCGTTGTATAAATTTGAAAATAGTTGAACTGTAAAATTTAGCTCTTTATTTGTTGGTTCTACGCCACCATATATAATATCCTCGATTTTTTTAATAAAAGGGTATATGGATTCTGGCTTTTGATCTAACTCGGTAACACATCTAATCGCATACTCTCGTATCGTTTGGTGAGCTAATCGCGGTTTTTTGAATTTTATTGTTATTATATCGTTGTAAATAAGGTAGATATATGCTATTGCTTCTTTTGCCCTATTAGTATCAACTAGTACTTTTGCATTCTCAAATTTTTGCTTGATATCTACTTCAGGTTCTTGCTCTTTTTTTGATTTTTTCTTTTTTGCCATATTCTTTACCAATTTGGTTAATTTTTAAATTATTTAATTCATAATTTTTTTTGGTTTTAAATTTTTTTCTACTTTTTTTTTTATATATTTTTTACTTCTATTTATTAAAAATTTAATACAAAATTGTAACCTGTTAATTCGAAATATATAGGTGAAAATAAATCAATTGCGTTATAAAATTCATTGTCTGTAATTTGAAACGGTTTAGCGTAAATAATTTCCTCAACTTTTTGTATAAAGGGATAAATTGTGGTTGGGGATAGCTTTAAATTTTTAACAGAAATTATAGCAAAATCTCTTATAGTTTCATTATCACTTCGGGTTCTTCCAAACTTAGCATTTATTAAATCCATATAAATTGCGTTAAACAGGTAGGACAGAGATTCTTCTAATCTTCCTGTATCCTTAAGAATTTTCAGATTTATTATTTTGCTTTCAAGAGGTAAATTTACAACTTTAGATAGCTTATCTTGTTTTTTATAGTAACGATATCCATAAACGGCTAATCCACCAATGACAACTGCCAAGATAGTGAAAAATACCGCAAAGAAAGCTAAAAATGGAACCTCGTCGGGATTAGGTGGAGGTGGTGGAGGTGGTGCAGCTTCTACATTTATAAACTGACTCGTAGAAAGGATTCCTGAAGGACCATCTATTTCAATTTTTACATGAGTTAATCCTATACCATTTAATAGCTGATAAGTAAAATCAAAATTTCCATTAACATCTGTATCTACAGTAGCTATAGTACTTAAATTATATAAAATCCGAATTGTGCGATAACTAATAGAAAGACTGGGATTGGTTAAAGAAAGTACCTGTCCCCGGATCCTAAATTGTCTATTTTCTGCTATCGGATCGGGAAGATTCCAATCGCATGAAATATTAGTAAATAATTTTGTATTTAACATAAAAGCTTGAGAATAATTGATATAAGGAGTATTACTAAAATTAAATTTTAACGATAAATCATCACCTACCCAATCGGGAATATATAAATCATTAATTTCTCCCTCATAATTGGTGAATGCATTATCAGAATAAACTAAATCAGGTCCATCATACCAATAATAATTTAAGGTTTCGAAAGGAATTTCATTTCCATTTTCATATCTTAGGTATCCTTCAAATTCTAAATTCTCACCCAATATTTTTGGTACAGAAGGATCGTATAATTCGAAATAAGAAGTTGTGCTTATGGAAATATTATAATAAGATATATAATCAACATCTCCAGGAGGTATGGGATTATCAACAATGACTTCTAACCTGTGAGGTGTAAATACGTCAAGAAAAGGATCAACAGTGAAACCAATATCAAAATCACCAGTTCCATTTGTAATATCATTGAAACTATGGTATGGAGTTCCATCTATATAAATTATTACAGTATATCCTTGTTTTCCAGTTCCATTGAAGAGATTATAAAGCCTTCCTTGTATATTAATGACACTATTAGTTTGATGTCTTGTATTGTTTATTCCTATTGGATTCGTTAAATCTAAAGTAGCCCAAATTCCAGAAGATTTAGGTTCTTCTTGGTTATATTTCGAACATTCTGAGGGATATTTCATATAAAATAAAATTGAGATAGAAATCAAGAAACATGAGCTAATCAGTATTTTTTTATTGAACTTCAAAATTTCATCATCCCTCTCACGGTCTAAATAATTCTATCTCTGTAAATTCGATATAATAATTAGCTGGTGCAGTAAAACTATCTTCGGGATAAAAATTTGCCCATATTTCAGTCCAATCTTCCCAGATAGTATCAATTGAAACAGTTATATTGAACCATCCACTACCATCAGTGGAACCAGTCTCAGTTTTTATAATTCCCCCATCTTCGATAGTAATGGTAATAGTCCTGCTTCCTGTAATAAGAGATCCATTATCCCAATATAAATAACCATAAGCATATAACTCATCACCTTGATAGAATCCATCTTTAAAGGTTGTATCATAATTACCAACTATGTAAGTTCCTGCAGTTATATTCACTGGAACGAGTATGCTACTTCTATTAATCAGATAATTGGTAACATATATTCCTGGTTGACTAATTGTTCCATTAAAATCAATCCTAAAGTAATATTGTCCTTGAGGACAATTAATTGAAATTGAATTCACATCAAATTGATAACTCCCGTCAAATACATTAATTGTTTGACTTCCTGCTAAATTCAAATGATAAGAGACATCATTCATACTAGAGTCAAATAGTAAAATTTTGATATCCAATCCATTCAAATTGGTAGTTCCATCTTGAACAGAACCATATATGTTAAAAGTATCGACACTTCTTTGGATTTTAGGAATATTGGAAAATGCTGAGATATTTATTGTTTCGTTAATTATCACGAAAGTCGTGTTATATGCCGGGAATGTTGACCATTGAATTTTTATTTTATGTAAACCGGCATGCCAAGAACTTGAATTGATTACAAAATCCCATCTCCCATTATCAACAAGTTCAAATGGATGTGATCCAATCTGGGAATTAATATAAACATCGGTAAGTGTTACGGTTCCATCACTTACAGGACTTCCACTCTGTGTAACATATACCGAAAAATTAATGAATTCTCCTGGATTATACCTTTCTGGCAGATTATCAATGTTGTAAAACGATAAAGCTGGATTATCATCAACCCAGAATTGAATGGTAATATCATCTGGATCGATTACCTTCAATTCGAAGTTTCCATTATCATTACTAGTAAAATTACTGTAAGTTAATATGTCAAAATAAAAATTAAATTCATTAAACTGATTATTAGGAAATGAATAAATGAACACTCCATAAAATCCTACATTAATTGTAAAATTTATAGCAGGAGTCCCACTATCGACAGACAAAGTAAGATCGAATGTGCCAGTATCATCCAATTGGAACCAATTAGAAGATAAATAATAGGAAACATCTGTCATTGTATCATCAAATAATGCAATATAAATTTCAGTAAATTTTATTGGTTTGCCATTTGAAGCATCACTTATAGTACCTTGAAGCGTAAATGTTTCTCCACCCCTGTTAATTTGATTAGGACTGGGTCCAACTTGAACATCAAGAGTTATGTTATCATTCAGAGTGAAGTATGAATAATTATAATTCGATCCCCATTTCGCATATATTAAATGAGGTCCCGCGACCGTTGAAGCGTTTGTATTATAAATTAGTGAAGCTCTCCCATTATTTGTTTGAACGGTTCCAAGAAAGATATCTTGAGTGAGATCATAAAAATCGATATCTTCATTGTCAAGAGGATCACCCCACTCTAAATAAACAGACAAATTTATGTTTCCATTTCTATTAATTACAGGTTGATAATAATCGTCAAAAGTTGTATCATTTATCCAAAAATTAAATAACAAGGTAGTAAGAGTAGTTACTTTTAATTCATTTGCTAAAGTTGAGGATGTATTAATGTAAGGTAAATTAAATAAGGTGGGATATACGGGATGCAAATTATAATCAATAGTTCCATTAAAATCAAGTCTTAAGGTATAATTTCCTGTTGGTGTATTTGATGCAACTTCAAAATTAAAATTAAAATATCCGTTAAAATCTGTCCATATCGTACTACTTGGCATTAAATATGTAGAGTAATCCGTTCCCCCTTTTAATAGTTTTAAATTTAATTCAGAATATTTAATAGGATTATTGTTTGTTTTATCTAAAATTTCTCCTTCCATATTAAAAATAGTATTACTGGCTCCTGCACCTGTACGATTAATTTCTCGAGGTGTTGGCCCAGATAAAATGTTAATTGTTGGTTCTTCATTTAATATAAAATAAGTATAATTTTCTTCAATTCCTATTTTAGCATATAATAGATTCGGGCCTGTGGTACTAGAAGTCCCAATAGGATAGTTAAGAGTTGTTATTCCATTAACATTCGTCGTATTCGAGCCTATTTGAATGCCTCTCGTGTAATCGTAAAAGATAACATCTTGATTAGCTAATGGATAATTAGTTTCGTTTACGACTTTAGCCTTTAGAACAACTGTCGATAATCTATTTACAACGGGAGAATCTGGGATATCCGATGGAATGTTGTTGATATAAAACCATACTTTTTTAACAATACCTTTAGTCACATTAAAATCTATTCTATTACTTGAAGAGCTACTTACGAGGGGTAAACTGAAAGGCGAAAAATTAATAAGGTCGAAAAAAGTGCTGTTAAAATCGACTCTCACTTCACATTCTCCGGGCGATAATAAAAGATCTACATCCACTCCCATATCAAAATCGCCATTCGGACCAGTAACCCAAAAATTAGGAATGAAGGTGGGAAGAACTCTGGTATTAGTTCCTTTATTTAATAATACAAGTTCAATTTGAGCATTCCTCACTCGTATGTTATTTAAGGGATCTACGACATATCCTTGAATATTTGTGAATGTGCTAATAGAAAGATTAACACTTTGAGGACTGATATTAGTTAATTGAACTTGAACATTTCCATAAATATCATAACTAGTATAATTAAATGTTTGAGGATTATAAGAAGCACCAATATAGTGAGGACCAACAACTTGATTGTTATCAATTGGAATCGTTATCGAGGTATTTCCATTGAAATCTGTAGTTGCATAACCCAAAATATCTTCTGTTGTAAGATCAATAAAAGTTATCGTTTCTCCTTCTAACGGGGCACCATATTGAGATAAAGTGGCTGTTATTAAAGCATCCTGATTACTTCGAAATCCCTCAGTAAAATTAGTAATTACAGTAATTGAATAATTTTCAGGACTCCAAGGGTTTCCTCCTACTCCGTAGCCGTCAAAAAGAACATCCATTTGAACCCATTGGCCATTACCACTAATATCAGTTGGAATGAATATCTCAGCCCAGTTATACATATTCTTATATTTAATCGCAGTTGTGTTTTGTCCATTTTCTAACATTTCCTCTATACCAAGACTATTAAAACCATCAACGAAGCGGCTTGCTACTCCAAAAATTCTGTTAAAAACACAAAATGCTGAAGCAAATTCCGACCATAAGCCTTCTCGAGTTTCAGAAAAATAGTCGACAACATCTCTTCCTTGAGGCGCGGTGGTATAACTCGAAAGATCTGAAGGTAATGTGAACTGATATTGCAAATAATTTCTTATTTTATTAGCAACAATAAAAGCACTATCATTTGGTAAAATTGAATTATTTAGAGCTAGATAGTCGTTATACACAAAAGGATTATTTGCGAGATAAACTTGAATGCTTGGTGGTAATTGTAGGAATATATTTTGAATCGATAAAGGAGTATAACTAGCATGTATCGCAGAAGAATTGATTTGATCATTCGTAGGTAAATTTAATCCAAACAATTCATAACTCATATTCACATCACCACTATCATAGAAGGGCAAGTCAACTGTTGTGCAGTTAAAGTTATCCTGATATAGCATTGTAGATAAATTATCCATATTTTTTGCCATGAGACTTCCATTCATTATAAATGGTGTCGGGAATAAGTTTGGAATTACCATTGAGTTTATGCCAACAGTAGGAGATAATGGCATCTTAAGTTTAATAATATCTTTATCAGAATGGTATGATAAATAATCACTATCAGAATAAAAATCATGCGGCTGTTTAGCTGCAGTTGAATGCCACCCATCACCGGTATATTCGTCAAAACATTCATATTTCCATAATTTTGTTGTCATTTCGTTAAAATCGTTATAGTCATATAATCTAAATACCTCAACTTCAGAAAACATAAGAGAGGCAAGAGTTTGGGAGTAATTACCTAAATCTAAATCGTCAATATCTCCATCAAACATATCTTGTAATGCGTCTAATAGGTCTTGTAATTGGTCTTGGGTTAAATTAAGGTCTGAAAATTGATCTTGAAAATCTGACATATTATAAGGGAAAGGAGGAAGCATTAATATTACATCTTCATCTTCTGCTTCGGACAAGCGGTCGCTTGGAAGGGGTCTTTGGGTCCCCCAGAGAAGGCTAAACAAGAAGACTGAAAATGCAAATGAGGTTACCAATAAAACAGCTGTAAAAATGATTTTAACTAGTCGTTTTTTATTTATGGTAGAAGCTAATAAATCCTCACGAAATTCTGACATACTTACTCTATTTTACCCTTAACTTTTCTATATTAAGTTTGCAATATTAATTAAAATAATGATATAAATAATTTTCCTAATAATTCAAAATTATATGAAATATTGATTAATAAAACCAAATAATCGAAAATATTGAATGTAGATTTTGTTTAAATTCAAATAAAAAAGTTGAAAAATAAAATAATTTAAAATTCAAAACCACATTTGGTGCAGATAGATTTCTTTGCAAAAATCGGTTTAGGGATGTAACTTATTATTTTTGATTTATCCTCAACCTCCTTAATTGCAAATCCAGTAGCTCCACAATTAGGGCAAATTCGCCTTCCAGATCCAAGTCCCGGACTTATACTAGGCGTTGGTGCTGGGGCGGGGGTTGAAATTGGCGTAGAATCGGCTGGAAGTCCAAAAGAAGGGCTGCTACTGTATGATGGAGTTTGTGAAGTAATCCCTTGAGATAAACTTGATGGCATAACAGCTTTGGGCTCCTTCAATTCCTGAATTCTTTTTTCTTTATAATTGACTTCTTCATGTAATTTGTTGATTTGGGCTTGTAATGGGCCAATTTGTTGTTGTAGGGTCATATTTTCTTGTTGAACTTGTTGAAGTTGATTTTGTAATTGAGGAATGTGAGCTTGTAGTTGAGCCTTCTCATTATTTAACTGTGTAATTTGATTCTGAAAGCTTTCCATTGATGTTTGAAGAGATTGAACTTGGCCAGTTAATTGTCTTACTTGATTATCTTTATCTAAGAATTGCGCATTTAAATTAGCGTATTGAGCATTAGCTTCATTTACTTGATTTTGTAATTCATTGAGCGTTCTGTCTTTCTCTTGAACTTGAGTCATTATCATGTTATAATCTGCCTGTGAAGGACCACTAGGAATAGTAGGTTCCGGCTGATAAATGGGTGCTTCAAACGAGGGGGCGGGCGGAGGTTGTGGCGTTAGGGGAGCTATCGGTGGTGGAGTTATAGTTGGTGGAGGGATTGATGGAGGAGGACCACGTGGTCTATATTCATCTTCGTCATCTCTTTCATATTCTTCCGACATAATTATCTTCTCTTATTGTTTAAATATAAAAATTACTATAGTTTGTAACTTTAATAGTGGATTTTGTTTAAAAATTTTAGTTTAAATTATTTTTTGAAGGGGAACTTTAAAAATTAAAAGCAATTCCAATAGGGTTTTAAATGTTCTTTTAATTCGGGGATTATTTTGTTATTTACATAATTTAAAACTTCTTCACTAGATTTTCTAGGTTTTTCTTCAATTAAGTTGTCATTGTTATTATTGAGAACTTGCAAACAATTGTATACCGCTTTTGCTTGTTTATCGATTTCGTATCCCCCTTCTAATGTTATTAAAATTCTTCCATTTGCATATTCTTCTGCCATAGTTTTTATGTTTTTTAGATAAGTTGCGGGTCCTTGAATTGTCCATCCCATATTGGTTAATCTATCTGTCCAATGAGTATCAAAACCAGCAGAAATCAAGATAAATTCTGGTTTAAATTCTTGACATATTGGGTTTATGATTTCTTCAAAATATGTTAGTACTATGTCTTCTGCAGCCCTAGGAGGCATAGGAAAATTAATTATTTTTCCCTCCCCTTTCCCTGAACCTATCTCATCGATAAAACCGCTACCAGGATAAAGCGTTCTGCCGTCTTGATGAGAATTAAACATTACAATTTCGCCATTGTCAGATCCTTCATAGAAAATAGACGCGGTCCCGTTACCATGATGGCAGTCCCAATCGATTATTGCTACTTTTTTGATATTTTTTTCTCTAAATAGATACTCTGTAGCGATAGCGATGTTATTAAATATACAAAACCCTGAACATTTATAGGCGTTTGAGTGATGTCCTGGAGGACGTACTGCTGCAAAGACATTATCAACTTTACCATCTAAAATTTCATCGATTCCATTTAACATACCTCCAACGCTGTATAAAGAAGCTTCATAAGTCTTAGCAGATACTGCTGTATCCATATCAAGTTGTTGAATATGTCCAGTAACTTGAGCTATTTCACTGACTTCTTTAACTTCGTTAATTAAGCTCTCTTGATGGACATATTTAATTTGTTCGGAAGTAGCTTTTCTAGGTTGAATTAATTCGAAATTAGGATTTTTCAATACCTTTTTATCTTTTAAGAAATCCATAATACCAACCAGTCTTTCGTGACTTTCAACATGTGAACCTATCCGGTGGCTAAGGTATACTGGATCGTATACTATTCCTGTTTTCATTTTAACCATTTTTTAAACTATTGAATAATGATTTTTTATTATACTACTATAAAAAACTTTCTATTTTTTTTTTAGCAGATAAGAGCCGTATAGAATATTTTCCATTAACCTTTTGGATATACCAATATCTTCAAAATCTATCTAACTAAATAATTAAATATCTGATTACTTTTTAAAGATTTATCCAAACTTTTATTCCAAATAATCAATTACAGGAAATTTTTGAGAAGCTTTTGTAATTCTTTTGTGTTCCTTTTGAATATTTTTTATCAATTTTTCGTAAAAGTAGTTAATCTTTTTAACATATATCTCTTTTTTTTCCATATCTACGAATATCTCTTCAGAATGTTCTCTAAATATAGTCGCTTCAATCATCGTGTGACAATTCGCACATAAACATATACATTCTTCTTGAATCATTTTATTTGCTAATTGCTTAATTGAAAGCTTTCTAAAAGCTCCACTAGAAATATCCTTTTTCTTTTCAGGATTTATATGGTGAAAAGTTAAGGAACTAAGATTGGTTTCACCACAATTTATACATTTACCTCCATAAAGCTGTTCTACGATTGCACGTTTTCGAATCCACGACTTAATCATATATTTTACATGTCCTATATATTGAGAATCTTTTTCTAATTTATTTTTAAGGTTAGGATAGTTTAAAATGGCTTCATCAATCATATTGTTTATTTCTTTTTTATTTTTTTGTTCACCTGATTTATTTCTAAACAAATAATGGCTTAGAATTAAATTTTTATAATCTAAAAGGATACTCTGCTGTTTTGGAGCATGACAATTTTTACAGAGAGGAAAAACTCCATCTTCTTCCAATAAATCCTTAAGGGTTTGATATTTTTTTTTTAACAATTTAATCCAAGAATTATTTTTCCTAGAAGGATGATGAAAATCAAAAGCTGGGAGGTGTAAAAAATCCGTTGAACAATTAGAGGTGGAACATTTACCCTTAAATCTACCATTTTGCAGTTCAAATAATAACCGTAATTTTTTTTTATATTTTATAATTTCACCATATATACTTGTGCATTTTTTACATTTAGACACATATCCTCCCTTAGATATTTTTTGAAATTCGCTCCATGGTTTTTTTATACCACAATACCCACATACTTTTCCTATTTCATCTTGCTCCAATATTCTTTTGCTTAACTTTTTTAAATTAAAATCTGTAAAGATATGGTTCAAGTGGTCTATAATCTCTGGTAAGATTTTTGATCTTAACGTAACCAAAGCTGATTCTAAATTATAATTTCTCTTAATCAACTCTTGAGCAAAACTTTTTAGTTTGAATAGTTCTCCCTTAGATTTTTCGTTATATATCACTAGGCTACTTATAATAACAGTAAAGTCTTTTATTGTTTTATCAAGAAATTGCTTGAATCGGGGATTATTTATAGGGGAATGGTCTAATATATTATTAATCTTGATATAATTTTTCACTTTTTTTTCAATACTAATATTTTCTTTGAAAATATCCTGTTTATCTTTTAAACCAGACCTTAATAGTAAGTTATAGGTAATTTCGCTTAATGTTTTAATAAAATTAATTGATAATCTAAATTTATTATCGTATATAAAAATTTGAGGGGCTTTAACTCCAGGAATGTCATAATCTTTAGAAACAGACTTAGTTATTACTATTCTTTCCCTTCTATGTAGACCTCTTGGAAATCTCTTAGAATACAATTTCATATTCCCTTGATAAATATACTTTAGTGCAACATTCTTAATTGTCTCAAGATTAAACGATAACCCAAGGTTGTTCAAAACCTCTACTATCTGTGTTTGATTTAGATTAGTCGTTTGAATTAAGTCAATAATGAAATTTTTGATTTCATTTCTTTTTATGATAGAAATACAAATTTTTTGTAATTCTTGGGAATTTTCTTTGTTATCAAGCCAATTCTTAAAATCTTTAGTAATATATCGAGTTCCAAAATTGGGAGATTTATTCTCTCCTAAATTGTTAGAATGCTTAGTGTATAGAATAAAAGCAGTTACCAATTTAGGGTTTAATAGAAAATGATATTTCCTTTTTAGGAGTTCAGGTATTTCGATGTCTTTATTGATGGACTCTTGAATATTATTGTTAGTTTGGATAAGCCCTTCAATATCAGATTTTGTAAATTTCTCAGTTAATTCTTCCAAGTAAAAATCATAATAAGCAGAAAATCTATCAAAAGCGGTCAATCCACTTTTCTGGACTTCTCTACTTTCTGGGGAATATCCAAGAAGGCACCTACATACACCAACATTGAGGATTTGGTCATAGTAAGTTTTTGTTTCTGCAAGTGAAATTTCACGTTTGCTTTCTACTGTATGCAATATCAAACTCTCTTTTAGAGTGATTTTTTGCCAAGCAAGTAGAACTTTTCTAAGATCATTAGAAAGTGGTTTGAGTTGATCAAGCTCTATAAGGACCTCGGAATGAGTTCGAAGGTGCTTGAGAAGTCGTGTATATTGATTCGTGATTTCATTCATTCCATTCCTTATTGCTTGAGATATCCTATTAATATTTGATTGAGATTCTTTTTTAAGATTTTTAATTTGTTTCTTGGTTAGCTGTTTAAGGTAAGCATTGGAAATGGAATCCATATAAAGTGAAACAATACGAGCCCCCCTTCCGACTGTGATACAATAAATCCAGCCCTGTATAAATGTTTTCAAGTCCTTAGGGAATTTCGTGTTTATAATCTTGAGTAAATCGTTTGGAGGAAGTCCCGCTCTGTCAAACAGGCAAGCAAGTGCAGCATCAACGAAATCTCCGATCCTTTCATCAACATAGACTAGAGGAATGTGGTGTTTCTTACATTTTGGATATTTACCAAAACCAAGAAAACCAAATTTAAGAGGTTTAACTCGTGTAATTGACTCGCATCCAAACTTTGGACAGATTGCGATACGATCCTCCCCTACTGTCTTTCTGGTCACCTTATTATATGCTTTCACGAGGTTAATACCTCATAATGCTGTTTTTCTTTCATAATCTTCTCTTCAGGTTTTTTATAAGGAATTAAAATATTTAGTTCCTTTTCTAAATTGAAATAATTTTTACCAAGCTCCTCAAAGAATTTAGAAGATTGCGTAATTATACATTTTTTTACCAAACAGGCTTCTTGCGTTAGTTTAACCAATAATCTAAGAAAGACCGGATGATCGTGAAGGTTTTCTTCAGAAAAATAATGGATTTGTACAAAAATTTGGTCAGTAATTTCTTCTAACATTTTTAAGCGTGATTTTTCAGAGTGAAATAATAGAGATTGGATTCCTTCTTCAAGTGTTCTTGCTGTTTCTTTAATACTCCTAAGAAGGATAATAAATCTTAGCGCTAAAGACTCAAACTTCTGTTTAAGATTGAAAAATTTTGTATTTGTTTGTTTTATTGAAGTATTTTCATTGGATCGAAATCTATATTTTATAGTTTCAGTCTTATAGTTTAAGAGGGTTCGAACTTGACGTGAAAGTTCAGTTATATTTCTTACACCCTCAATTTTATACCATTCAAGGAAAAGCTCCTCTGATTCTAATTCTAAATATGGATCCTCTGGATTATTTAACATAGTATTTACCTTTTAAAACCTAAATAATTTCTTACTATCTAATTATTGCATATCTATTTAAAGAACAAAAAAACCCTCATTTTTTTAATATCGTTTCTATTAGTTTAAACGAGGCCAACATAAGAAATATTAACTCATTTTGCCCCATATTCATCTCTTAACTTACAAAAAGTCCTTATTCCATCTTCATTTCTCAAGTTAAAGCTTCTATCTTTATTTTAAGTTAAGTTTTTGAATCTTTAAATTTGAAAAAATAAGAGTTGAAAAAACCTTAAAATTTTGATGTTATAAATTAATGATAGAAATATATATAGGTTCGAAAACAAATTCTTTAATAAAGATGGTTTATCGTATTAAAGTAATAATAATTGGAGAAGCTGGAGTCGGTAAGACGAGTTTAGTAAAAAAATTCGTTTCTGGTCACTTTACTGAAGATTATCGAGCATCAATAGGAACAAACATGTTTATTAAAAAGTTAGAGCTAAACTCAGATAAAAAAGTCTCAATTCAAATTTGGGATATAGCTGGCCAAGAAAAATGGATAAAAATGAGACATTTATATTATAGAGGGACTCATGGTGCTTTAATTGTTGGAGATCTCGCGAGAAGAAATACTTTTGAACAAATAGTACAATTTTGGAGCCCAGATATGAAAAAATATTGTGCTGAGGTTCCAATAATCTTACTAGCTAATAAATCAGATCTTAATTCAGACATTTCTGAAAACGATGTAGAAATCGTAGGAAAAAGAATAAATGCTAGATTAATTTTTCATACATCGGCTAAGAATGGTGAAAATGTCGAGAAATCTTTTGAAATGATAGCTAAATATGCTCTAAAAATAGTAGAATAAGATTTTGGTCTTATAATTTAATTGCTATTTTAATAAAATTTCTTTCGCCCGGTTCAAGGAACTTTTCAAATGCTTGTTGTATATCTTGTATCGGTATTACGTGTGAAATAAGTTTTTCTGCTTTTATCTTATTTTGAGCAAAAAATTTTAAAGACGCAATTATATCGTCTCGATCATGACCAAGAACTCCTTTCAAGCATACTTCTTTAGAGTTTATTAAGAACATTGGGAAGGAAATACGTCCTTTATGTACACCTTCCAATAATACGGTCCCTCCGCGCTTTATCAAATCAATTGCCATAAGTAAGGATCGCTCGTTCCCTGCGCAGTCAAATATAAAAGAAGGTTTGCCAAATTTTTTAATAAATTTATTAATTTTGACCATGGTAGGGGGAAACGATTCTGTTGCGCCCATTTCTTTAGCTTTTTCTCTTAAAAATTTTTGAGGTTCAATTACAACTATATAATTGGGATCTCTTTCACTAACTAAATAATTTAAAAAGCAAAGACCTATATTTCCTCCGCCAATGATAATTATATTTTGATTTGAAGTGATTTTAGATAATTTTGTCCCTCTTACTGCATTAGAAAACGATTCTATCATTATTGCTTCTTTAATTGAAACAGATTTAGGAATATTGAATAGATATTTTTTAGGTACCCGAACGAATTCTGCAAATCCACCGTCCTTAAAGATACCCATTCCATCTAACTGCCCTTGGCTAATATCTAATAAAACATTAATTCCACAAACTTTATCGCCTATTTCAACATTTGTAATGTTCTTTCCGAGTTCGACAACCTCTCCTGCGAACTCATGTCCCATAATTAATGGCACTTGATACATTTTGATTTTAAAATTAGTAACATCGCTTCCACATATTCCACAGTAATGTACTTTCACTATAACATCATCTGGTCCAGGAGTTGGTGTAGGATAATCTTCTTTGTAAGTAATTTTTTTAACATCTACAAAAACGGCAGCTTTCATTTTTCAATCTCTTCTCAAGTAATGATTAATTGTTGTGAATTCTTAAATATAAATTAGTTTTTCAAATATTAATATTGCATTTTTTATTTTACAAATGATTTAATTTTTTAAATCATCACAAAATTTTTTGTGTAAATACTTCCAATAAATTATTTATTATGTCAGAAAGAAAGGAAGAACATATAAAAGGCGGCGGTAAGATTCGCAGTGTAATTCTTGGTTTGAACGATGGACTCATTTCAACATTTACATTATTAGTAGGCGTTGCTGCAGCAACTTTAATAAAAAGTGGGGATAATACTATCGTAATATTAACTGGAATTGCAGCAATGGTATCCGGAGCTGTAAGTATGGGACTTGGTGAATATATTTCATCCAAATCTGAATATAATTATGTTAAAAATGAAATTAAAAGAGAGAAAGCTGAAATTTTGCTTTTTCCTGAAGAAGAGAAGGAAGAAGTAAGAGATATCTTCAAAAAAATGGGGATAAAAGAAGAGATTTTAAATCCATGTGTAGAATCTATTACGGCAAACGAGGATAAATGGTTAGAATTTTTAATAAAAAACGAATTAGGTTTAGAAGAAACTGAAAATCCAATTATAGGAGCGTTATTAACTTTTTTTTCTTTTGTTTTTGGAGCCCTGATCCCTCAATTACCTTATTTTCTAAATTTAGGAGTGATTTCGCTTCTCTTTTCTTCAATTTTATCTCTTAGTTCTCTTTTCATCGTTGGAGGTTTAAAAACAAAAGTTACTGGTGAATCAGCCATAAAAGGAGGCTTAGAAATGGTCGTCATTGGAGTTGTAGCTTTTTTAGCATCCTTTGTTATCGGATTATGGTTAGAGCAGCTAGTTCCGATATAACATTTTTTAGAGTTCTTTCTATAAACTTCTTTTTAATAATTATACTTTCATGAAAAACTTTTGATCGTGTTCACAATTAGGGCAAATTTTAGGGATTTTCCTTAGCTCGACATTTCCACAAATCCGGCAAACAAATATATCTATATCTTCAAAAGGTTCTTTTTTATCAAGTTTTTTTAAAAATTTAATATACAATTTGCTATGAACAATTTCAGCCATTCTTGCTAAATCAAACGAAAATTCTGCCAAATAAACATCGTTTTTTTTAGCATTTTTCATAAATCCTTTATACATTTTCTTGAATTCAAATGTCTCTCCAGCGATTGCTTGGATTAAATTATTTCTGGTATTTTTAACTTGATTTTTTAAAACATTTTCTTCAATATTAACGATCGCATTTAAATCGAC
>JABCSY010000097.1 GCA_018238625.1 Promethearchaeota archaeon | reverse complement strand
ATATTGATTATTGTTTTATAACACATATTCATTTGGATCACATAGGATTAGTAAAAACTCTTAAACGCAAAAATCCAAACTTGAAAGTCGTAATGAACGATATAACACATAAAATTTTGAGATGGGAAACAAACGATTCAACTATGGAAGAGATAAAAACCGAAGCTAGAAAAGCTGCAGATCTGATGATAAAATATGGAATTGACGAAGAACAAGGGAAAAGAGTGGTTCAATTTTTCACATTTTGGCCGAAACTTCTGCGTTACCAAAAACCAGACGTAATTGTACGCGATAACGATAGACTTTTGGACGATTTAGAAATAATTTGGACGCCAGGTCATAGTTTTGGTCACACCTGTATCTTCAATACAAAAAAGAAATATCTCTTCTCTGGAGATCATATACTTTCAAGAATCACTCCACATATCGGGAATTTCCTGATTCCTAATTCTCTTAAGGAAGAATACGAGAAGTACAACTTCAACAACATTTTAGAACATTATCTAAACTCGCTAAAACGAATAGATAAGTTAAATTCAAAGATAATTTTTCCTGCTCATCAAGATATTATATATAATTCGCACGAGCGAATTTTAGAGATAAAGAAACACCACGAGAAAAGGTTATCTGAAATTTCGAGATTAATTAAAAACAAGCCCATGACGCCATTCATGATTTCTCAGATTCATTTTGGAACGGATTTAGACGAAATGAATTCATTTATGGCTTTAAGTGAAGTATTAGGGCATCTATTTTACCTTGAATATCAAGGAATTGTGCAAAAATCTGAAAAAAGCGGAAAAATTTATTACAAAAGTTAAACGTTAGTCAAAAAAGTAATTTGATGTAAAAGATCTCTTTAAATAGGTAACCGCTCGTCGCGATTGGTCGTCTTTATCGGCTTTAAAACCACACAAATTCTTTCTACGCTCTTTACATCGTTACGCCCTCGAAAATTTTCAACAAGCGCATCTAATTCGCTAATCTCTGGAACGTTAACCTTTATTAAAACGCCACATTGGCCTGCGAGAAAATAAACCTCCTCACACTGAGGGATAATCTGCGTTTCTCTTATCAATTCTTTAATTTCCGATTCGTTATTGGGAATTACCGTTAAAAAAGCAATTATACATCTCTCGTCATCTCTACATATTCGAATCGTAAATTTTTCGATAACTTTTTCGTTTTGTAATTTAATAACGCGTTTTCTTACCGTTGATTCGGATAAGCCAACCTCTTCGGCAATTTCTCGATAAGGACGCCGTGAATCTTCGATAAGCATTTCTAAAATGCGTTTATCTTTCTCATCTAGGTTTTTCATTTCTATTCTTTCCTATAGTTTTTTTTTGTTTACAAATGAATAAAAAAAATTTTAATTAAAATTTTAAAAAATTATATTTTTAGTTTTACATTGAATATTTTACATATTCGGGGTATTCTCCTAGTAATGGAGCGAAAAGTCTTTCGTATTCAACTGCCATACAATGAATGCCTGCTGCTTTAGTAGATTTCTTGATCTCAGCAATAAAAGGCTTGAAAAATTCAATGTTTATCTTATCAATAGCTGCATATTTGCCAGGTTTGTTTCCTTTATTATCCTTTTCTGCTTTTTTAAGAGCTTTCAAAAGGTCTTTTGGGACGCTAACTCCAGGGATATAGTTATCGAAATACCAGGCGATTCCGTGGCTTTTTAATGGAAAGAGCCCAAGAAGTACTGGAACATTGTATCGTTCTAGATCTTTTAGGAAGTCTTTTGCGTCGTCAATATCAAACGCTGTTTGTGTTTGGATAAAATCAACACCACGATCTACTTTACGACCAACCTTAAGGATTTCAGGTTCGCGAGGGTTACTGTTAGGGTTAGCAACGCAACCAAAATTCATTTCTATTTTGCCTCCCTTTAATTCGTTTCCTTCGTAGTCAGTTCCCTCATCAATCATAATAGAAAGCATTTCGCAGAACTGTGTGCTATCAATGTCATAAACTGCGCGAGCCTTTTTGTGGTCTCCAAGAGCTGTATGGTCTCCCGTTAGAGTTAGAATGTTCTTCAACCCCAAAACTGCGCCAGCTACCACGTCCCCAAAAAGCGCTACTCGATTTCGATCTCTAACTGTGACTTGCCATACCGCTTCAATTCCCGCTTCTTCTTGGATTTTATAGCTTGGAACCAATGATGCCATGTAGGCATCGCCTTGTGGACCGTCCGTTACATTTGCTGCTACGATTCTTTTAGTTTTTTTCATTTCCTTTGCGGAATGGATAATCTCGCTAAGATCCAGAATTTTCTTTGGCTCTAATTCGCCTGTGAAAACAAAATGGCCCGCTTCGATCGCTTTGCATAATTGACTATAAGCCTTTCTTTTTGCCATTTAACTTTCTACCTCCTTTTTTTCTTCTTCGTTAGTATACTCTTTATTGATAACTAAGTATCCAGGACTGGTAGAAGTGCGAAAGTCCCTTGGAGGTCTATATTTTTTAAAGAGATCTAGTCTATTAAATTCTTTTAACCTTTCCCAAATGCGCACCCACGCGCAAGGAAGCGTATAACCACCTACTTCACACATTCCATCTACCATTCCCCCACAGGGGCCGTTACTTAAATGTTTAGCACATCCCGCTCGGGGACATAATCCTCCCGTCTCTCCAATTATACAATCTCCGCACTCCTCACAGTATTCGATGAAATTATTCTCACCACTGTTTTGTACGCCTCCAAACATGCTATCTTGGGCGGGGAAAGTTAGCTTACTGGGAAGAACTTTATTCAACATTACGACTCCAAGCCCACAAGCAAGAGAGACTATAGCTTCGTAGTCGTCGATGTAAGGTCTCACTGTTGTTGCTGCGATTCTATCGTCACACTGTCTTAATACCGTTATTGCTTTCCATTTTAACTCCTTACTTTCAGTTCGAGCTTTCAATTCTAAAAGTTGTCCAAGAACTTTTGCTTCATTTATAGATCGAGGTGGTTGACAGCAACCATCGCATCCAACTATTAATATCTTGTTATAGCCCTTAATCATTTCATAAATTTCGTTTATGTCTTTTAGTTGTGTAACTATCATATCATACACGCTTTTTTATTCTTGTTTTTTCAGATTTTATTAGATTTTTATTATTTTGTTTAAATCGTAAAAAAAATTTTATTGTTATATTTTTAATTTTTCCATTAATTTCGTTGGTTTTACGCTTCGTTGTTTCAAAGATAACTTTGCTGTATCGACTCCAAAAGCGATTGCCATTAATTCTGCTAGATATAGAATTGGAATATCGAGTTCTTTCTCACTTTTTCTGGAGATCAATTTTTCTTTTCTATCGTATTGTGTAGCACAAGCGGGACAAACGGCAATCATTCCATCTACTTCTTTGTCGAGATTTTTTAAGTCTGTCATTTTCGCTTCGACTAAATCCATTCCGATTTCTTCTTGTAATCTAGCGCAGAATCCACAGCATTCGAGTTTAGCTGCAAATTCTACGGGCGAAGCTCCTATAGCTCTTAGAATTTTATCCATACTCTCAGGTCGTTCGGGATCGTCAAATTGCATTATTTTTGAAGGTCGTATTAAATGACAACCATAATGCGAAGCAATGTTTAAACTATCTAACGGTTTAACAACTTTACTTTTAATCTTCTCAAGCATCTCATCTTGACTAAACAATTCCGCGAAATGAAGAACTTTTGAAGTCCCCTTATATTCGATGCCTAGCTTTTTTAGAATGGCGTTTACTCTCTTAAATGCTGCCTTGTCTTCTTCTAATAAAACATGGACCGTTTTTAAGGTCTCGTAGCATCCAGAACACACGGTCATTATGTCTAATCCAAGTTTTTCGGCAATAGCTAGATTTCTAGCTCCTAATGTTAGCCAAGTATCAATATTGAGCGATTGAGTTGCTACAGGATCGGGGCAACAACCCGCTCCCTCCATCTCCTTATACTTTATTTCTAATATTTTAGAGATTTCTCGAAAGGCTTTTTCAAAGTGTGGCATTTTCAAAGGGATCGTACACCCTAAATACAACGCATATTCCATTATTTTTCATCCTCCTCTGATTTTTTAATTAAGTTTCCTAGTCCAGTCTCTCTAATTATGAATTGAATCTCATCTAAGTTAGGACCTACGATTTCTGGTAAATCCATTTTGTTTCTTCTTCTGTCTATAGTAGTTTTCATTCCACCCGTATAAGGTACTACAAATCCATTGTTATAAATCGTATTTATCGTAGCAGAATATTCTATCGGCACGTTTCCTTCTTCCACTGCCATGTTTCTTAGAAGCGCTAAGATAAACGAATAATCTACGTTCTTTGGACATCTTTCTGTACACCGATGGCATAATGAGCACGTCCATATAGCGTTGCTCGATAAAACTTCTTCTCTTAATCCTAGAAGGCATGAAGCAACAACTCTGTGAGGTTGTAAATCAACATATTCCGTTACCGTGCAACCAGAGCTACATACTCCACATTGAATACACTTCAATAAAGATTTTGCCCCCACTTTTTCGCTAATTTCGTACCTAAAATTGTTATCTAAATCTTTAGATTGTTTTACGACTTTATCAGACATTTTTTAAGCACCCTCCTTAACTTTTTCTTTTTTTTTTATTTTGTCGCCTGTTCTACTTAGTGGTCCAAGTTCTTTTATTTTATTAACGAATTCGGTAATAACTTGAGAGAACCGTTTGCCTTCGCTGGCTGATATCCATTCAAGGCGGTAACGTTCGGGATTAATTCCTACGCTTTCTAGCGTTTCTTCAATCTCGTTATAACGTCTTAACATGTCGTAGTTACCTTCTATATAGTGACAATCTCCAATGTGGCATCCACCAATAATCACTCCATCAGCACCTTCCAAAAACGCTTGTAATACGAAACTCTTCGGAATTCTTCCAGTACACATAACTCTAATAGGTCTAATATTAGGGGGGTATTGAAATCTACTTACGCCACAAGTATCTGCTCCCGCATAACTGCACCAGTTGCATAAGAAAGCTACAATCCTAGGTCTTTCGTCTATATAAGCTCCTTTGACTGCTTCTGTAATCATTGGGTATATTTGATCGTCAGCAAAATGTTGCATGGTAATTGCCCCTGCAGGGCACTCTGCCGAACAATCTCCACACCCTTTACACAATAAAGGATTAGACTCTGAAACCAACACTTCATTATCGAAATTGACTCCAATAGCTCCGAAGTTACATACCTCCTCGCATTTTTGACAGGCTATACATAACGCCGGATTGACAACTGAAACCAGTGGTTCGTTTTCTACTTCTCCAGAGATTAACGGGATTAGCGCGTGAGCCGCAGCAGCTCTTCCCTGAGATATTGAATCAGCAATACCTTTTGGGCCGTGAGCCGTCCCAGCTAAGTATATTCCATCAGTCGCAAAATCGACAGGTCTTAATTTAACGTGAGCTTCTAAAAAGAACCCATTTTGGTCTCTGGCGCACTTTATGAATTCTCCAAGTTTTTTAGTATCATAAGGTACTAAAGGCGTTGACAGGACTACCTTGTCGGCTTCGATGTTAAGATTTATTTGAGTTAAAATATCGTTAACCTTGACATTAATTTTTCCATTAACGAGATCAACTTCGGGGTAATCGTTAAATCGAATGTAGTTGATATTTTCACGAGCTTTCCAGTAATATTGTTCTTCATCAGTTCCTACGCGTATATCTCTATAAAGAACATAGATTTGCGAATTAGGGTAATTTTCTTTTACGTACAAAGCGTGTCTTATAGATTCAGAACAACATATTAAGGAACAGTACGTAACTCCATTACCACCCTCAGGTTGTCGCGAAGCAACGCAGTGGATAAAGACGAAAGTCTCGCCATCCTTTAGTTCATCGTCTCTTAACTTTTGAGATAGTTCTAGTTGAGTCATTATTCTCTCGTCTTCCCCGTAATGGTACCAACCTTTTGGTTTATATTCGTAAGCGCCAGTAGCAGCGATTATTATTCCAACATTTAAATCCGTGCTTTTCTCATCAGTCAAATTTTTAACTTTGATGTTAAAATCACCTATTGAACCCTTAACTTCTGCAACTTCTGAATTTAAGTAAGCCGTGACATTTTTTAACCCATTAAATTCTTTAAGTTTCTCTTCTAAAAACTGTTTTGAGTCAATTCTATCGAAATTGATTTTATAAATAAGGTTTAATTGCCCACCTAATTTATCATCTTTCTCTACAAGGTGTACTTTAAAACCTTTTTTGGCAATTTCCATAGCAGCAGACATTCCAGCGATACCTCCACCGATTATTAACGCTTCTGGGACGACGCTTCCCTTTATTCTAATTTCTGATTTTTGAAATCGTACACGCGCTACGCCCATTCTTATTAGATCTTTTCCTTTATCCGTCGCCTTTTCATATTCCTTCATATGAACCCAAGAATCTAATTCTCGAATACTTACGAAAGAAAATAAATATTCGTTTAGTCCTGCTTCTCGAATAGTTTTTTGAAATAATGGTTCGTGAGTTCTTGGCGTGCACGCAGCAACTACGACTCGGTTTAAGTCTAATTCCACAATCTTTTCCTTAATAATGTCTTGTGTGAGGCTTGAACAACTATATTTATTGTCCATCGAGAAAACTACATTTGGAAGCGTTTTGGAATACTCAACAAGCGCCGGAACGTCCATGTATCCCCCTATATTTACCCCACACTTACAAACAAATACTCCTATTCTAGGTTCGTCTCTGGGATTTACTACTTTCAGGGGAGGTAAAATAACCTCTAATTCTTCAGGACTTAAAGGAACGGCATGTAAAGCTGCTAAAGACGCAGCCCCTCCAGCTTTCGCCACTGAATTAGCTATATCGTCAGGAGATTGACAAGAACCTGTTACAAAAATCCCATCCCGAGTAGACCTTAGATCTTCGGTCGAGTTTTTTGTTTTAAAGAACCCTAATTCGTTTGTTTCAATACTCAACATTTCAGCAAGTTTTTCGGTTCCTTTACGGGGGATAACTGCGTTGGCCAACACAACTAAATCAAATTCACTAGTTTCAACGTCTCCCGTATCTAGGTTCGCGTGTTTTACAAAAAGGTTATGATTTTTGGGATCTTCTCGAATATCACCGGGAATGCCGCGATAATAAATCAGTTTGTATTCGTCTTTTGCTCTTTCAATGAATTCTTCTTGATTTTTTCCGATTACACGAGTATCGTTGAAAAATATCGTCACATTTGTGTCTGGAGCGTGTTCTCGAGTGACAACCCCTTCTTTGGCCATATACATGCAACAGAATTTCGAACAATAAGCACAGAAATCCTCATTTCGAGAACCAACGCACCCAATAAAACCAATTTCGTGGGCATGTTTTTTATCTGAGGGTCTAAGCAATTGTCCTTCAGTAGGACCAGATGCGCTTAATAAACGTTCATACTGCATTGCTGTAATAACATTAGGATACTCTCCGTAATGATATCTAACTATCGGTGTTGGATCCAATAGGTCTATTCCTGTAGCAACTATTATTGATGCCACATCATACTCAACTACTTCGTCTTTCATATCCCAAGTAATAGCCCCAGCTTCACACTCTTTTTCGCATAATTGGCACGCTTCTTTCGTTATATATAGGCAATTTTCAGCATCAATCACTGCCTTTCTTGGTACGGCTTGTGGAAAAGGTATATATATTGCTGTGCGGTTTCCCATTTCTTCTTCGAACTCGCTCGGAATCTTTTTCATGGGACACTTTTCCATACAAGCGCCGCAACCTGTACATTTATCCCAATCAACATATCGCGCTTTCTTAACGACCTTTGCTTTAAAATTACCTGCTTCGCCAGATATTTCTTGAACTTCTGAATACATGAGAAGTTCTACGTTAGGATGTCTAGCTACTTCCACCATTTTTGGTGCTAAAATACAAATCGAACAATCTAAGGTTGGAAATGTTTTATCAAGCTGAGCCATACGTCCACCAACCGAGGATGTTTTTTCGACTAGAATTACTTTATAACCTTGCTCACCCAGAGTAAGGCTGGCTTCAATTCCCGAAATTCCAGCACCAATTACCATTATATTACTATTTGGCATATTTATTCAGTTTTTGATTATTTTTTAATGTTTTTTTATTAATTTTCGTTGCTTATCTAAAATTAATTGTCCTTTTTGAAAATAATTGTTTAATTGAAAAACTTATATTTTTATAATTTACTTAATAGGTTAAAAGCATATATAAATATTTCTCTATTTGACGAAATAGTTAAGTTTTATGTCGAGAATTTATAAAAAAAATGTTTTATTGATCAAAATTATGATTTTTTTTTTCTTATTTTAATAGATTTTTGCTCGAAAAATGTCAATTTGGCAATAGAGCGCTTCTTCTCTGAGAAGAATGATGACATTTTCGTTAATCTTTCGATTCTTAAGGTTTCAGATATCTAAGCAGTTAGAAATCAAATATATTGCGATTAATAGAATTGACTTATTAAAAAGTAAT
Source organism: Promethearchaeota archaeon (assembly GCA_018238625.1). Classification (GTDB taxonomy): domain Archaea; phylum Asgardarchaeota; class Lokiarchaeia; order Sigyniarchaeales; family SOKP01; genus SOKP01. Next base: position 7,238 of record JABCSY010000097.1, on the reverse strand, counting down.
AAATAGGTTTTAAAAAAATAAAAAAATTGATTTAATTTTTTCTATAAGAAAAAGCTCATATTATATGGATATTAATCAATATAATAATATAAAACAAGTTAATATTCAAATAATAACATGTAATCAAAAAAAAAGTCCGACAAAATGAAGATAGTTGTATCAGGCCCTCTCCAGTGCGGAAAGTCGAGTTTTATCAAATCTTTAGACGAAAAAGCTTTAAATGTCGAAGCAAAAGCTAGGGATAATAAGTTTTATACGGTTGGAATGGATTTAGGTATTGTTAGATTAAATGGTTTTGATGTCTTTTTATTTGGAACTCCTGGTTTATTAAGATTCAAGGTTATGAGAGATGTAATCCTTCAAGGTTCTGATGGGGTTATTTTCATTTTTGACGCAGCTCATCCCGAAAAAGATGAAGATGCATTAATCATATTAAATGCCCTTAGAAAATCGATAGGGGCTGATACGCCAATAGTTTATTTAGCAAACAAGCAAGATATTGCTGGTGCGAGACACGCTGAGATAGTAAGGTCACAGAATTACTTACGAGACGAAGCTGTAATTTTTTCGACAAGCACAAGGACAGGAGAAAATTTAAAAGAATCTTTAAAATATCTTGTAAATCTGATATACGATAATTATTCTTCCCTTCTCACAGTACTTCGTTCATATGAATCAGATATTGACGGATTGGCTGAAAAGCTAGAAAAAAATCCTATGGAGATGAGAGATTTGTTAAACAACCTTGAAATAAAGAGGTTTATTGAGGTTGACAGGCTCCAAAGAACTTACAAGGTGCGACATGGCTTAAAACTATTGTTATAAAGTTTTAAATTTATTTTTCTCGTCATGTAATCTGTTTTTTGGTAATAATTTTACTTTTACGACAAATCAGAGGGCAAGATAACATCTTTACCGTATTTTTTCAATAATTTTTTTAATTCTGATCTTTGTTTAGTAAGAACTTCCCAGAAAAAATTTGGAATATCTTTTTCTGTCTTATACATTTTTTCCATGCGATCCAACTTATCAAGCAATTTTTTGATTTTTAACTTAAATTGCTCTGTGTAATCTTCTTGAGAATAATCTTTATCTAGTTCTAATTTAAACAATGCTTTCAGATCGTCATATTTTGGAAGATATCCAATCGGCGTTTCAATCGCTTCGAACTCTCCTTGAGTACGGCCTTCTGCCCAAATAACCCATACTTTCTTATCCAATATTCCATTTAGATACTTTCCGTCTTTACCTTTAAGAAAGTAATTAGTAGAGAATACTTTTGGACAATGTTTTAATCGATTACCAAATTTGCGGTGATTTTTTAAATATTTACCAAGAGGAACAACCAAGAAATCAAGATTCGCCATTGGGCTAGCTTTTCTAACACCTACCGCCCCTAGTGTTGCTGATGTTGTTTCAGATTCAATGGTAGCTCCCATAAAGATTCCATACTCCCAACTTAGACTTTCTACGACAGGCGGCATAGTATCTGAATCTCTCCCGCCATAAAAAATACCGTGGATTGGTACGCCATTAGGGTCTTCTAATTTTGGATCGCAATTAGATAGGTCGGAAAGATTTATTGTGTACCGGGCATTTGGATGGGCGAGAAGGATATTACTCCCATTTTCGTCAGTTTTTCCTTCAAACCAATCACCAGAGAAATTAAAGCCTTCTTTAGGGTGGTCCTTACCCATCCCGAGCCAATATGGCTTTCCGTCCTTTATGAGAACATTAGAATAAATTAATTCTCTTGGTGTTATAAGCGCTTCGTAAATTACGGGATCGTTTTTAGGATTTACATCTTTTATAATTCCAAATATTCCCTTTTCTATATTTACAGCATGTGTATATCCATCTTCCCAGATACGAAGATATGCAATATCGTCTCCTACAATTAGTTGTCCTGGAAGCATAGCCGTTGAAGTTTTTCCACAAGCACTTGGAAAAGCTCCAGTAAAATAAGTTGTGCGATTTTTTCCTGTAGGACGAACTCCCAATATGAAATAATGTTCTGTGAGCCAATCTTCATTATTTGCCTTATTTATTGCCAATCGTAGAGCTAATTTCTTTAATCCTAAAGAGTTGCCAGCGTATTGATTATTTACGGACAAAACCTTATCTTCTTGTAAATCTACATATATGCGGCGTTTGTTGATGTTTTTAGTAACTGGGGGATTTCCATCGAGTTCACCGGCAGAATGGATGAAGTAAAAGAATTCATCAGAACCATTAAGATCCTTGAATTCTTCGTAGCCGACACGATACAAAAGGTCTTCTGAATGTGCGACGTAAAACGAATCCGTAAGTTGTAGAGCTCCAATTGTAAATTTAGAATTTATTGGACCAAGACAGAAAAATCGTACAAGACATTCTTTTCCTTTCATTGATCCATCCATAATTTCCAATACTTCTTTGAGTCCTTCATCCCTATCCATTGTGTTTATCCAAGGGCTCCTATATTCGCCTTTAGGAATTAGTACTTTAGTGTTTTCTTTATCTCTTGCTTGATCGTAAAAGCTATCGTAATGAACAGTATGACCACTTATCTGAAGTTTAATTTCTTCGTTGATGTCGATGGTTTTTTGTCTCACGTATTCGATATCTTCATTAGAATCAGAAATCACTGTAACCTTACTAGGTTTACATAAGTCAACAAATTGTTTTATAATCTTTAACACGTGTTCATTCTTTAAATTAAACAATTTTTCGACGTCGTCTTGAGATATTAAATCTCTGTCCACAAAATTCACAAAATCTTTTGTAATGTCCATCCTAATTCAATTCAATAAATATTTTAAGCTTATGGATAAAAAAGTGAAATTTTTATAAAAAACTTTTTGAAGTTAGTGAAAAATTGAAAAATTTTTAAACAATGTTCTAAAATAAAAGAAAATAAATCAAAAAGAATAAAAAAATTAAGAAAAAACAAAGTAATTTACATTTTATAATCCAGGAAGTTTAGAACCTTTAGCGCTGATAATTCTATCTACTCTTAAAATTAAATTTGCTAATTCGCTACCCGCTTTGATTACATGGTTAATAAGAGCAGCGGGTTCAACTATCCCTTTTTTAAAATTATCTTCGATCTTATTAGTTAAAGTATCAATTCCAAACCATTTTTCGTTATCTGTTTTGTGAGCAGCGCGTAATTCCGTCATATTCTCAATTTCGTCTAATCCCGCGTTTTTGATTAGAGTTTTTGGAATTTCTTCTAGTGCTATAGCAAAAGCGTTTACTGCAAGTTGTTCTTTTCCGCTAATTTGATTCGCATATTCTCTCAGTCTCTTCGCAAGTTCGATATATATAGCGCCACCACCAGCAACCACGGCTTCTGTGTCCATTACTTTAGCAACTACGGAGAGTACATCGTGTAAAGTAATTTCTGCGGAATCTAAGATTTTCTCTAAGCCTCCTTTTAGTATTATTGATACTGACTTAGGGTTTTTACATCCACTAAATAAAACATAATCGTTGTTAGCTAGTTTTTCAAATTTTACTTTTTCTGCAAATCCTAAATCTTCTTCGGATAAAGAGTGGAGATCAGCAATTTTTTTCGCTCCAGTAGCTTTAGTTACTGCTTTTATGTCTGAATCGCCGAGATTTTTTATCGCAACGATTCCTTCTTTCACTAAATACGCACCGAATTTATCGGAAATGTCTTGATTATTAACGATCATATTCACTCCTAAATCTTTAAAGATCTTTAAGTAATCTTGCAGGATTTTATCTTCTTGATCGAGAAACTTTTGAATGTCAGCTGGGTTAGAAATTCTAATTTGGGAATCGAATTCTGTTTTAACAACATCTAATTTTCTTTTAATAACAGCTATTTTCGCATTTTTTACAACTTCTGGCATGGCGGGATTGACTCGTTCTTTCGCAATGTAGACTCCATTTATTAACTCTGACTCTTTGAGCGATTTTCCGGGCACCTTAATAATTAATACGTTCCCTACTTTCGAAAAAGTATCTTTAGCGTCTCCCTTTACGTGTTTTATAGCTTGTAAAGTTAATTCTGCAAAATAATCTTTTACCCCTATAATATCTTGAGCGTTCATAGCAGTTTTAGCGACATTAATAAGAATTTTATCGTCGTCTTGAGATATTTTAACAGCGATCTCATTTATAATTTCTAAAGATTTCTTTGCTGCCATGCGAAATCCATGAGTAATAGGTTTTGGATGTATGCCTTGTTCAATTAATTCTAGAGCGTTTCCCAATAAAGTAGCAGAGAAGATGACAGCTGTAGTAGTACCATCACCGATATCGTCGTCAATCGATTTGGCTACATTTACCATCATATTCGCAGCAACATTATCGATATCAAGCTTCTTTAATATTTCGGCACCATCATTCGTTATCGTTACGTCTCCTATAGAATCTACAAGCATTTTATTCATACCCTTTGGTCCAAGAGTAGACTTTACAGATTCGGTAATTGCTAAAATCGCATTTATGTTTTGCATTCGAGCTTCTTTTTCTTTAGTTTCCTCAGTTCCTTCTTTTAATATTATTATTGGTACAGACATAATTTTTCGTTTTTTTTTTATTTTTAATATAAAGAAATATAAGAAGAATTAAATAATAATTTTATGATTTGGAGATCATTTATATGTAAAACGCTTCAATAGCAAAAATTATAAATTTTGCAATAAATATTGAATTGTTGTAATAGAAATTTTACAAAAAATAATGAATTGTTGAACAATTTTAAAGAATATATCACTCTTTTTGGTCTAATTTAAAAATGACAAAAGAAAAAGGCTTAGACGATATCGATCGGGAAATCTTAAAAATCTTGCAAAAAAACGCTAAAACGTCTTATCGAGTTATCCAAGATAAGTTAAACATCTCTATCGGCACTATCCATAATAGAATTGCAAAACTCGAAAAGAATGGTATAATAGAGGGTTATACACTTAAACTCAACAACGAAAAGCTAGGTTATAAGTTAACATTTTTAATAAGAATACAAATTGATGGTAAACACACAGCTGAAATTTTGGACCAAATATCAAAAATTCCGGAGGTTTGTTCTGTCTTCCATACTACAGGGGAGCAATCCGCTGCTTTAATTTGTCGCTTTAAAGAAGCAGAAGACGTCCATCATTTTATTAGGGTGTTGAATGAGACAGAATACGTAACGAAGACTATTTCTAATATGGTTCTAAAAGAATACCGCCCTCGTTCAAGTATTCAATTTTAAGACTGTAGAGTAGGTAAAAAATTCACAATTATTATTTTATAGCAAAAGTAAAGGTTGTATAAGCTAATCTTTTTTATCTTCTGGTTTAAAATTTAAGGAAATTGAATTAATGCAATATTGTAAGCCTGAAGGTTTAGGGCCGTCGTTAAATACATGTCCCAAATGACCTCCACATTCGTTGCATAATACTTCTTCTCTTTTCATTCCTAAACTGAGATCTGACTGTATTTCGACATTTTTATCGTTTATAGGGACTGAAAAGCTAGGCCAGCCGAAACCAGATTCGAACTGAGTGCTTGAATTAAATAGGGGAAACCCACACCCAGTACAATAATAAACCCCTTTTTCGCGATTATTCCAATATTTTCCTGAGAATGGTCGTTCGGTTCCTTTTAACCTTAACACGCGATACTGTTCTTTAGTTAATTTTTGCTTCCATTCGTCTTCAGATTTAGAATCTTTCGCTGTCATAACAATAAAAGAGTAAGTTGTAGATTTAATATATTTAGCCATTATATTCACTTAATTAAATCCATATTCTATTAACAAAAAGAAGTTAAAATCTAAAAAAAGGGTTTAAAATATTATTCGAGTACTTAAATAGTTCTTCAAGTATAGTTCCCTTTAGTATTTAGGAGTTCCATTTTCTTTTTTTTTCATTTATTAAATATTTCAAATCTACCTTTTCTTTAAGTAAATAATCTTCTAAAACATCTTTTGCCTTTTCTCTCTTTTTTTGGTGCTCACTAAGGAATTTATTGATTTTTTGTGTTAAATCTTTTTTACATTCTCCACAAAGTAACTCTCCTCCTATGCATCTCGATTGAATCTTTTTAATTTCATTATCGTCCAGAGTGAAAAGCATAAAATGATACTTATAAACCGAACAGACTGAAGGTTTTCCCCCTAATTCTCTTTGTAATTTTGCGTTTGCTTGGCCCCCCGTGAATGCATTATTGACTTTTCTTTTTATAACATCCGGTTCATCTTTTGTGAAGATTGCGGTATTTTCAACTGATGCAGACATTTTACCACTTTGCTGGAGACTTGGAAGAAATACACATTGAATAGAGGCGGGTTTGTAATAACCAAGTTTTGGTAATACATCTCTTGATAACCGAAAATGAGGGTCTTGATCTACAGCGTGAGGGATTAAACATGGAACATTTTTCTCTTCAATCAAACTTTTAAGGATGGCGGGAACTGTTTGAATGCTTGTGTAAAAGATTTGACCTATATTTGTACTATTATCGAACCCAAATGTTGCTTTGATTGTAGAGAAGGTTATTTTTTTAGCGATTTTTAGGGCATTTCTGTAAAAGGTATTACCAAGATCAATATCAGAAAAAATATATGTCTTTTTTGGATTAAATCCCAAAGCGATAACATCTAGTGCGTTGTCATATCCAAAATTATGAGTTTCTTCTAAAGTAATGGATTGGTTAAATAAAAACTTCTCATCATCAGTTAATTGGAACCATAAGTCCACATTAAATTTATCTTGAATCCATTTCGTAAAAATCCAAGGTAATAGATGACCTAAATGGATATTACCCGAAGGACCTCTTCCTGTATATAGGTAAAACGGATTTCCTTTTTTATATTCCTGAAGAATCCATTGAAAATCTCTATGAGCAAAGAAAATCCTTCTTCTTAGATAAGGATGGATCTCCTTTGTAATCTCCTTTAGATTGGACATCAATTTTTCATTAATAGGTTCTATTCCAAACTCTTTAATTAGTAGATCATAATCTACTTCACCGCTAACTTCCCATGGAGTTACTATAAAATCTGGCATTTGTAAATTAGAAAATATTTTTTAAATTATTTAATAAAGTAAATGTACTATTTTTATTAGATATTAAGGATTTTAAAATTTGATCTCTCTATAGATAACCTTTATTAAACAACATCAAAAGTAAAAAGAAAAACTAATTTTTATATTAAAGTTTTCAAAATCTCTGTTAAATCAGAAATGAAATCTGAAACTTTTTCTAAAAACTTTTCTTTTAATTTTTCTTTCATAACA
>JABCSY010000096.1 GCA_018238625.1 Promethearchaeota archaeon | reverse complement strand
CTTGGAACCCCTTTCACTTGGTTTTTTCCGATATTTATGCTATTTTTTACAGGACTACTAATTTTAACCATCATCCAAAGATTAATGTTTTCTTTTAAAGCTCTAAATAAGTTAGACGCACAAAATAAGAATTAAAGATATCTTTTTAGAAGGAAATCTTAACAGAGCGTAAGTTTAACTTCTTTCTAAGGGAAAAAATAAAATTTTTAAGGTTTGCCCTATTCAAATACAAAGAAATAAGAGTTAAATTTCAAAATAGAAAAAAAAAGCTGAAAAAAAATTGCCAAAAAAAAGGAAAAGTGGCGGAAAAACTGGATCACGTAAGGGAAGTTATACTAATGTTCAGTGCTCCAAGTGCGGGAGAATGGTACCGAGAAGTAAAGCCAAGGCAGTAACGAGAAGAACATCTTTAGTTGATGGAAGAATGTACGCTGAACTAAAAAAAACTGGGACGATTATTCAATCCCCAAGTTCGAAAAAATATTATTGCATATCCTGTAGCGTACATATGGGAAATGTCTCCCAGAGAGCAAAAGCAGAACGAAAATGAAAAATCACTTTCTAAATCTCTCTCTTATTTTAGATAATAGATTATTAATTTCGTATTTTTAATAACCCCCAATTTTCAACTTTAACTTCTAAAAACTTCAATTTCTTTAAAGTTTTCTACACATAACCTTTAGATTTTGTTTATTTAAAATAAAAAAATAACCCATAAAATTATGAAGAATTTTTCTGCTCGTGAAACGAAAGTAGAGCGCGTGATATTGACGATTTGAAAGGTCTTATTTTTTACCAATAAATTATCATGCAATCCTATTTTATCTATGCCTTTTTTTTATCTAAAAATCCTGAAGTATTTAATCCCCGTATTAAACCCACACACAACCAAAAGTACGAAGGACGCGACAATAACGCCAATCATTTTATTTCGATACCGATTACCACCCCAGATTAGGAAAATCATCCCAATTACGAACCCCAATAAACCTAAAATCGAACCAAGTGCGATTAAATACTCAATTCCTCCTAAAACCTCTTCGAAATAATCGAATACTACCATAATGAATAGATTTAAAAACAGGAATATTTAAAAGAAAAATTAGGAAACGACTTGGAATAAGAAAAGTCGTTCAAAAAAAAAAAGTGAAAAAAAAAATTTAACAAAAATTTTTCTGAGGAAATTAGACAATCTTGTCTTTTTTCTTTAAATACACATAATACATTAATGGTTTGATTATGTTGAAAAATAAAGTAAGCCTTGGAAAAAGTCTCAAAAGAAAACCAAAGGACGGTTTTTGCACATGGACAGTGAGAAATGAATTTCAATTAAATCAGTTTATAACGCTCAGATTAATCGATTTTGGCAATACTGATATTTCATCAATTGCTATTTATGTAAACGATAGAAGGTTTCCCTCTCTAGACAAATTACCGTTCAAAGAAATTCTCGAGATATTAAGTGAAAGTGAAAAAATAAATTACTCTTGTATGGATGAAGCACGTTTGGATTTACTTGGAACATACGACAAGAAAAAATTTTTGGAAGATCCGGATATGGAGTTTTGGATTTATTGCTATTATATTAATGCATGGGTGGAATGTAATTACGACTGGAGATTGCTTACAGTAGTCGATGCTTTTGCAATATTGCACGCGTTATATAGAGCGGGGGACCTTAAGGCAAGAGAGGTTTTTAAGATTGAGATCGTCAAAGCGCTTTTAAGTGGTTACCCCCCTGCTATATTTTATTTAACCTCAAGTAATAATTGTTATTTAAACTACTTTGAATTTGAAGAGGTAATATGGTTATTCGAGAAATGTCTTAAAATCGTAGGATTCCACTATCGTAGCGAGTTAAAAACGCATTATTTTTATTTTCTTAGGGATAAAGGTTTTCAATATTTTGACAGCCATAGTTTTAAAAATTCAATTAAATGCCTAAAAAAAGCGTTAAAAATTTACCCTGATGATATTGAAACATTACAACAGCTTGGTGTAGTTTATTTAAAGAACGGTGATTACCAATTGGCAAGAGCTCTCCTTATATACGTTATAGATCGTTTCAGCTCTGATGATCTTTCTACTGAAAATTACATAGTAAAGGAGGCGTGGGTTTACCTTGGCGAATTATATAACCGATTATTTTTGTTCAATAAGGCAATAATCGCTTGCAATAAGGCTATGGATTTAGATTGGAATCATGTGAATTCATGGGACCAAATTGCTATTGCCTACGATGGAATGGGAGATTTTAAAAGAGCAAAAGAAGCACAAAAGAGTTTTAAAAAGAAGGAGAAAAAGATGAATAAAAAGTTAAAAAGATGGAGAACTCGTCATCTTCTTTGGAAAATAAGGAGAATAATGAGGTTCTCGCACTATTATCAAAAGATTAGCAAAAGAATATCAGACCATTCTAGATATAGTTTACAAATATCGAATAATAGAAAGTGAGTATATAATAGCCTTAAAGGCAAAATTAATTGAATTATCTAACTTAAAGAAAATTAAAGAGGATTTAAAAAATGGCAATAAGGCGTGGAGGTTAAAATATTGTTAAATTTAATAATCGAATGCGTTAATAAGGCAGAAAAAAGTGGGATTACAATTTTTGTTTAAATATACCAGATTTTTTAGGATTCGTTTATAGTAAAATGATTTGAAAAAAAAAAAAATAGTGTTGAAATATGTGTGCGATGTTTAAAAGAACTATGGCTTCTAACCAGACAAACAAAGTTAGAAAAGAAGAAAATAACAATTCAGATGAAAAATCGAATGCTCGTTCGGATTTGTTAGATATATGGAGAGTGAACCCGAGTTATAGGGATATTGACGTTAAGGCGTTCACAATTAAGGGAAGCGTAAGCGTGATTTTATTTTTAGCAGTTTCATTCTCGTTATACTTTCTAACAAGGAACATTTACTTCACCGTAAGTTTACTCTTTCCTCTTTTATTCGTATATTTTTTTGATCAAGGTAAAAGGTTCCTAAATAAAGTTCTTAATCTCTTTAACGAGGCGTTTTACGTTCGTCCTTTTGGAGATTTGGAGTTTTTTGCTATAAAAGAAGAACCATCCACTCTCTTACTCGTTAATAAAAAAGTTTCGTCCACAGTTGCCCTAAGGGTTTTTAAGGTAGAAGTTTTACCTGAAAATCTCCAACCAACTCTTAACCAATTTTTAAAATCTTTAAACGATTCTCAATTAAGCTTTTCTTATCAAGTTTCCCATAATCCCATAGTTGATTTAAGAACGCAGAATGTTGAGGGATTAAAAGAAAATAAATCGCATGCAAAGGACGACATACCCTCTACTATATCAATCTTTTTCAGCGTGTATTGCCATAAAAAGGGAATATTAAAAAGAGGAATGGTAAATTATCTTCTGAACGAAGTTGAAGATTATTCAAATGAATTGAAATCGGAATTCATAGCAAATTTCCATCACACTAAGATTCGATTACTGCAAACCAGAGAGCTGTTAGAAACCGTAAGGGTTACCACTTATAACATTCCAACTGATTTCGGATCGTCTGAGCTTAAAGAAGTTCCTAAGAAATCTTACAGCTTCAATTTTTTTCTCAAATCTGTGTTTTCGCTTTTTTTGGTTATTACAATCTCAATAATTCTATTTTCAATTAATTTCCCCCTTCTCTTAGTATTAATAATTGATGGTCTCTTTCAATATTATCTCTTCTTTGTGTGGTGGCGCGACGTTCTATTCTTTTTCTCGAATAGAAAGCTCTACCGCTATGAAAACATAAAAGTTGTTGACATATTTCCTGATACAAAATTCTTCCAGTATAAAAGATTCCAGGACGTGATTTTTGCTAATATTCAAAACAAGATGTTAATTGGTTTGAAACTAATGAATCTTGGAGCTGCTGTCCAACCAATGCTTGCTTATCCCGATAAATTCTTTAGGGCGATTAGTAAGCAAAAGCTATATTTTAATTATTTTGTGAATGCAACTCCTGCTGATAGACGAATGCTTTCAAAAGAATGTTTTAAACGATATAACAGAAAAACCAGAGATCAATTTACCTATACTATGGAGGACGTAAGTAAATTCGATAAGAACGATTATCCGTCAGAGGATTACAAAAATTGGTTACAAATGAGATCCGGTATCTGGAAAACTTACCTAACTATAGCAATAAATTGTTACGAAGAAATTGCTCCTAATAGAGAAACTAGCGCTCTTGATATGGTTTATGAACTTGAGGAAAAAGCCGTAACATTGAAAAAATCGTTTGAACAAAACTTTTTAAGGCTTCGGTTAGTGGAAGTACGGAAAGATCAACTTCTAAACGGATTCGTTAGTAGTGCTCTCAAAACTCGCGATTTCAGTCATAATAATACGCGTTTAAATTATCTCTATTTTCAAGGTAAGAATTTAATGAATTTAATCGCTGTATCAAACGAATTTAAGAAGGGCTTGGAAACACGGATCGCTGCTGAATTCAACACGCCTCTACATCTAAAGAACGATTTATTAATAGGTAAAACAATTAACACTGAAATGTTAGAAAATGAGGTAGAACTAGGCCTTACTTACGAACAAGTGAAACGGTTATTAGTTACGAACGGTCTTCCAGAGCAGAGAGAATTAACCGCAATGAGAATTGTTGCTGAGCTTATACCAAAAAAGATTCCTAGCATAATTTTTGATTTTTCAGGTAATTGGTCAAAAATTATACCCCTTTTTCAAAATACCGATAACAAAGATTCAGTTTTACTGTTCCAATTAGGCCATTCGTTTTCGTTAGAATTGCTGAGCTCAGAGATGGATTACGATCCAGAGAATATTGAATATTTAAACTTATTTTATGACGTGTTTGCGCTAGCTTTTAAAGAACAGAAGAGAGCTGTGGATCTTTTAAAGATAGCCGTTAAAAGTAACGAAAATATGAGCTTATCCTCCTTAGAATTAGATCAAAAAATGGAGAAAGAATTCATAAAAAAAAACGATTACACTAGTCTAATCACAATTCTACAAGGATTTATTGATTGGCGAAAATTTTTCATTTCACATTCGTTAAAACATGAGCATGAAATTAATACCATAGATTTTATTAGAAACGACAAAACGATAATTATAGATTTATCCCTTTTAGAGGAAGTCAGCCAAAAGCTCTTCGTGTCTTTTGTAATTGTATCAAAGTTGATACACTACACTAAGCATTTCGATGATTTTCAACCAAAAAATATTGTGATTCCCAATATCGATCTCTTTTTCGATGCCTATTTCATAGATAATAATGCAAATTCTATGGACTATGGAAAGATTGATAAATTTCTCGCCACACTGCTTCAAAAAGGATTCGGGTTCATCTTTTCAGCAAATCAAATACGCTATCTTCATCAGAACTTACTAAATTACTTGCCGAATTTAATATCTTTTAAAGCTACTGATAAACGGGATATAGCTATGTTGAAAAATCAAATGAATTTACAAGAACTACATGGAACTGGTTATTATAGTTCTAAACGTAATAACACGTATCAGATCGATTACTTAATGAATCTTCAAGAGCAGGAGGTTATAATTAAAAGAGCTGACGTTAATCAACCGTTTCCAGGAATAATTGGATATAAGGAAATTTCAGAGTTAGATTCTCTATCTCCAGCGGAAATCATCACTTATATGAAAAGACAAGGGTTTGACCTTGAAAATCACGAGCAGAGAATAATCGCAAGAGCCAAACAAACGCTTTTTGAAAAAGACCTTGGGATATATGTAGAATTTATGGAAGATATCATATCCTTTTTGGGAGCAATTAACAAGTTTGATAAAGTCGGGGGTTTGACTGAATCGAAACTTAGGGAAGAACTGCTCAAGTTTATCCGAAGCACAGCGTTAAAAAGAGTTCAAGGGAAAAAGAAAATAGCCGAATTAAGAAATTCTATTTTTCAAATCCTGAAAACTCAAGGTTATTTGGTCGAAGACCATCCCCGACGAGCAAGCGGAGGTGAAAGTATAATTACAGGTTATAAAGTAAGTGATAAATATCGAAAAGCCGTAGATGACCTTTATCAAGTAAGAGGAGAGGACAAATCGATTTTCGTTCCAAACGTTATAAGAAACGAAGGAAGTACTGATTTCACTGAAACACTTGCTACGGAGCCGTCTTCACAGCCTTTCAGTGACGAATTTAAAAAAGTTTACGAGGATGTAGTTCAGGGTTTTATCCCCTCCTTATATTACATTGAATTTTTGATAAAGGAAAAAAAATATCAGAGATCACTAAATGCTTCAATGGATTTCATAGATTCTCTCTTTTCCAAACTTTACGAAAATTATTTAAAGATTGAGAGGCTAGAAAAGGATATTTTCGCGAATAGAGAGTCATTTATCAATGGATTAGTAGAATCAAAATTAATTCCATATACTAACAATGAAATTGAGGAATATTTGGAAATTTCTCGCGATTTAGGATTAAGAACTGAAGGATTCGAAAACAACGCAGTAAAATTATGTGAAAAATTAAACCAATTTAATAATGCTCTTATATCGCATATAAAACGGAGGTAATTACGATAACGATGGAACGCGATTTATTATGGCAAGGAATAGTTAATATAGCTCAAGTACCCGGTAACGAGGGAACAGAAGAAAACGAAATTTCGTGGTTGTGCAATCCATTTGGGGACGATACAGTCTACACGACCCAGTTCGTTTTAGATTTAGAAAAAAACGACGACCGGTTTTCATGGAACTTTTTCTTGACGGCTAATAAAAAAGACAGAGCAGAAGCTAAAGCGCTGTACTTTCTGAATTATTTGAGAGAAATATTTCCCGGATTAACGGGTAAAGTAAGTGCTAAAAAGATTAACGATTACAGATTAAATAATCACGTTAAATTTTACGAAATTGCATTCCCAAAACCTCCTTATAAAATAAAATTCAAGTTTTTCAAGAGGATTATAGATATTTTTTACTTTTTGAAAAAGATTGAAAATCACGTTGCCAAGTTCTATATTATTTGGCAGAAGGACGATTCAGTTCCTTCTTCCATTATTACCGATGAATTATTTAAAATTAAAATTTTCTTCAGTATAGAAGCAAAATCTTACGAAGATATAGTCCAAGCAAAAACGATTAAAGCTTACGTACAAAATCTAATTTCCGATTTTAGCAATTCTAATGGAGAAAGGGCGATATTGAAAAAGGCTCCGCCTGATACTTGGGATAATATTCTAAAGGAAATGACATTTTTCAAGAATACAACCGGAGCTTATACTGGTAGGTATTACAACGGTTTAAAAAGGTTAGGATGGATGCCAAACTGGATGCCTGGATTTATAAAACCGGAGGAAATTGATCTAGTTATCCCATCAAATATCCCAATTAAAAAGGCAGTCGGATTGAAATTTGAAAGAAGGGGATTTAATATTGATTCTGACGATAGCAAAATAAAAATTCTTCTTGGTAATTATATCAATAAATATGGCGTAAAAACAGAACAGAAGCAATATCTTTACTTAAACGATTTGAATAGGCACCTAAATATACTCGGTTTAACTGGTAATGGAAAAACATATTTCTTATATCACTTCGTGAACGAAATTAGTAAAAAAGCTCCAAATGTCGGTACTCTTGTTATTCTTCTAAGAAAAGGCGAAGAAAAAGTACATTTTAACTGTGATCAGTTCTACGAATATCCAAACGTTAGAATTCCATATTGTTTTGATTCTGGAGATACAGCAGTTTTAAAAACTCTCGCAAAAATATTAAGTTCAGTTATAGGATTGAAAGATATCTTTGAATGGAATATGGGCAACGCACTAAAAACATATTTTGAAAATCATAAACGTTTACCATATAGTTTAAAGTATCTTTTTAAATTCTATTGGGCTTGGTTTAAAAAATGGAAATATCCGGGCGATTTTGGAGATACGGCATTGTTAGCAATTGAGAATCGAGCGTATAACCTTATAGATCCCGAATTGGAATCAGTAACAAAATTAGCTCACGAACTCCCAAATTGGTTTAAAGAGTTTCTCAACGGAAAGAATGTTTTGTTAGATTTATCTTCGATCAGTAACAATCAAAATCAGCTTAAATTACTCGTTCATTTCATCATCCAAATGATAAGGGTTTTTATTCCAGAGAGTAGCGAGGATAAGTTAAAATACGCGGTAATAATAGATGAAATAGAACATATAGCTAAAATTCGTAAAAATAACGATAACGGCGATAACTTATCAGTGACGCAAAGCTATCTGGCGGAAGCCTTTGAAGAGTTTTTAGAAGCTTTTAGATCCCGTGGTGTTGGATTGATTACTGTGGGGAAGGACGCTTCTGTATTATTTAAAGGGATTTATTCTCTTACTAATATAAATATCCTCTTCGCAATCAAACTTAACGAGACTAAATATTTTACTACGTTTCTTGAGGATCAGATGGCTCTTTCAAGCTTAGGTTATAGACAAGCTTGCATTATAAACACAGTTCAGAAAGAACGTTTTTTGTTTTATACGCCCGATTTTGTATCGTCAAAGTGAGATGATATACCTTTATGGATGAGATAGGGGACGAGTTGGATGATAAATCCGGGAACGATAAGACTGGAGAAGAGTTACCGGAGCTTACAAACGAATCTGACGAGTTAAACGAGATTGATGACGGCCCCTCCGAGAAATTTAGCGAGCTAGGCGAGTTCGACGATATCATCCCTGAGAGATTTAGCGATACTGGCGAGTTCGACGATATCATCCCTGAGAGATTTAGCGATACTGGCGAGTTCGACGATATCATCCCTGAGAGATTTAGCGATACTGGCGAGTTTGACGATATCATCCCTGAGAGATTTAGCGATACTGGCGAGTTCGACGATATCATCCCTGAGAGATTTAGCGATACTGGCGAGTTTGACGATATTATTCCAGAGAGATTTAGCGAGTCAGACGAGTTCGACGATGACATCTTAGATGATACTA
Organism: Promethearchaeota archaeon; assembly: GCA_018238625.1. Taxonomy (GTDB): domain Archaea; phylum Asgardarchaeota; class Lokiarchaeia; order Sigyniarchaeales; family SOKP01; genus SOKP01. The sequence continues at coordinate 6,918 of JABCSY010000096.1, read as the reverse complement.
TTCATGACAAGGAAGGTAGTGAACGAGCTGAAGAAGATCAAGACTCTGAAGATGTAGGAAATATTATTGAAAACGAAAATATTGGTTCTCAATCAACTTCTACGGTTTTAACTAGTGAAATAGAAGAAATAGAAAGTAATATGGAACGCCATGAACAAGAAGAAGAAATCGAGATTCACCCAGAAGAATATCAAGACGATACGGAATCTATTGTAAATACCGAGGAAAGTGAGTTTATAAAGGATGTCGAAGAATTAGCCGAATATGCCAGGGAAACAAAGGGAGAAAACGAGAGTGTCGAACCACAAGTTGAACAAGAAAACGCAGCGTATTGTGCTGAGCAATATTATGAAACTTTAAAGGAAAAAGAGGTATTAAACGATCAAGATAGTAAAGAGGAGCAAGAAACCGAAGAACTTAGGCAAGAAGTAACAGAGGAATTAAATGTTGACCAAGAAAGTGGTTATAAGAGCGATGAACTCGAAGGGGAGGATGTTATTGAGGCATCTAAGGAAATTACTAGTACGGATGAATTCGAATATTTATGGGAAATTCGCGATAATTTAGATCAAGAAGGAAAGACTTCTGAAGAGATAGAAGAAGTAATGCACGAAGCGGAAGAGATGTACGAAACGCTTAAAAACGCAGAAAAGATAATTGAAGAGCTAGAACTGGAGAAACTAAAGCGAGTCGATCACGAAGGCGAAGCGACTGAAGAGGATCTAAAAGAAGATTTGGATAGAGAAGACTTAGTAGAGCAAGCCGTTGAATTAGAAGAGAAATTAGTTCAACAAGGGAAGTTGCAAGAAGAGATAGATGTGAGAGTAGAGGAATCCATAGAAGCGACCAAGTTTGAAGAAGGATTAGAAAAAATAATTGAACAGCAAGAACTGGAGAAACTAAAGCTGGTCGATCACGAAGACGAAGAAGAAATCGATGATGCAAGAGAAGAGATCGATCAACCAGCTGAAGCAGAGTATTATATAGAAGTAGAAGAGGAATTGCATCGGCAAGGGAGGTCTCAAGAAGAAATCGATGAGCAGATGGAAGAAATAGCAAGCAATTATCAAAGCGAAATAAATGAAAAACAAGAAAAAGAAGAAGAACCGAAAGTGAACGAAGAACTTGAAAAACACGATTTAGAAACTAACGAACAAAATTCAAGTGCGGAACAATGCGATCAAATTGAACTAACCTCTGCCTTAAGCAATGAAAAGAAGAAAGAATCTGACGAAGAGGAAAACGAACGTCTTCAAGAGTTATATCGCCAAGAAACGGGTAGGAGACCTATGTATGCTAGACAAAAATCAAAAGGTTATAGTAAATGGTTAGAACAACGAGAATTAGGAGCAGAAAAGATTAATATATCTAAAAGTGAAAACGAAAAAAAAAAAGAAATTGACGAAGAGGGTTGGAAAAGAACCCTTAAACAATGGATAAAAGAGGCTTCCGAGGAAGAGTGCAACGCTGAGCTTAAATCCGAGTTAAAAAAAGCCCTTGAGATTTATAACGAGTTCGAGGATTTTACTCGAAAGTTTTTGGAATTATATAAAAAGTCTCAAATAGAAAAACTCTCTGAAAAAGAAAAGAATAGATTAAAATCCTTGTTAGGAAGGCTACATGAGCGAGATCCGATCCAATTTGAATTATTATTAAGTGTTTTTTTCATTAAAAAATATATCACCGAGCAATATTGGGACGATTTTTGGAATAAACCTCTTGTTAATCGACTGCTTAGCAAATTTTTTAAGCATATCTCGCAGAAATACAGAAATCTAAAGAAAACGCAGGAAAATAAAGAAAATTCAGAAGTATTAAAATTAGAATTAGATGCTATCGAAATCGAATCCAAAGATAAGAAAGATTTTCTTGAGGAAATTACTAAGCTAGGAAGTGACGAATCGGACGAAGAGGGTTGGAAAAGAACCCTTAAACAATGGATAAAAGAAGCTTCCGAGGAAGAGTGCAATACTGAGCTTAAATCCGAGTTAAAAAAAGCCCTTGAGATTTATAACGAGTTCGAGTATTTAGCTCGAAACTTTCTTGAATTATATGAAAAGTCTCAATACGAAAAACTTACTGAAATAGAAAAGAAGAGATTAAAATTCTTAACAAAAAGACTACAGGAGCTAGGTCCGATCCAACTAGAATTATTAGCAAATATTCGGGCTTTTAAAGATTATTTTTATAATCATTTGTGGGAACTTATGAACATATTTTTTGTTAATCGAGTGCGTAGCAAATTTTTTAAGCACATCTCACAGGAATATAATCGTGTAATTTTAGAATATGAGGATTTTAAATACACTAAACAAGAAATAAATCTAAGAGAAAATAATAATACATTTGAAGAAAAACTCCAATTTAATAAATCAGAAATCAAAGTGACCAATCAAGAGAAAGCTTTAATAAGGGAAGAAGATTCAGCGGGAATCCCCATTCAGCGAATTTTAGAAAAAATTAACAACCATAAAGAGAATATTGAAAATGATTTCTATTTTAAAAAATCTTTTCCTCTATTTCCAACTTCAAAAGTAACACTTACCCCCCATAAGCAAAGTTCTGTTGGAAGAAAGAAAAATATATCTATAGACATTAATAATTTAAATTTCCATAATTTACTTGACGAACTATTACTTAAGAGTTATGAAGAGTTTTACACAGAACATTTTGCTTTAAATGTAAAGAATCCTTATGCAAATACGGGTCGCACGTTACGAGCTGTATTTATTAATTGGATTAAAGAAAGATATTCAAATGATAATCCTAAAAAAGATATATTGTTAGAAAAAATTAATAATATTAACGAAAATGAAGAAATTGCGCAATACATTTTATATCTTCTTATAAATAGTAATGTTACTCAAATTGGATTGAATTCCATCCTTTTAAAAATTCATTTAAATGTTTCAAGGGAAACAGTTCGAACAATTGCTGAAAAGAATTTTTCTAATGAAGATTATAAAAAAAAGTTTTCTAAAGGTGATGGTTGGAACAAATTCAGTTTGCAAAACTCAGAAAATTATAAAAAATTAATTTTTTCTAGTCTATTAAATAAAGAATTACATAAATTTTTTGAACAATATTATATGAATACAGGTAATTATGCAAATTTTGGGAAGAAAATTACTAAAAATTTTATTGATTGGATTAAGCAAAGAAATATTAATGCTTCTAAAAAAAAAGATATTTTTGAACTTATAGAAAATATTAATAAAAATAAAGAAATATTGAATTACATTATATATCAGGTAAAAAATTATATTAATTCAAATAGCCTTGATAGACTTCCTTTGAAAGTTTTTTCAAATAAGTTTACACCTTTATTTTTAACAGTTTCCGATATAACAATACAACGAATCATTACGAAGCATATTTTCCAAGGTAACATTAATGAATTTAGGAAATTGTTTCCTGTTGGTGGTAGAAAAAAGAAAAGAATTGTCGATTTCGTTAATTTGAGTTTCGAAAATTTGTTAAATTCATCATTAATTGATAGGTTTAGAGTTTATAAAGAGATTTTTTATACTCCAACTAATCATATTTATGCTAATCATGGAATGGAAATTACTGAAGATTTTATAAAATGGATTAATATAAATGAATGTGATATTACTGAAAAGGAAAATTTAACAAATTTATGTAAAAAAATAAATGAAAATGAAGAGATTTTATCTTTTATTATTCACCTAACTCTTAATACAAACTATAACCTTTCTGAAATCGCGAGAGAACTCAACTTAATCAATCTTAATGGTCAAAGAAATACAATTACAAGGATTGTAAAAGAATATATTTTTAATTTTGATAAAGAGGAATTTGACAATAGATTTCATACATCAGATATAGTATCTCAAACAGGATTATCTACCCATTTATGTTTAAACAGTTTAATTTCTTTATTTTTTAATAAAAATAGTATTTATAGATATTACTCAGAAATTAGAATATTTCCACCTTCCAACAAACAGGCTGATGGATTTTTTTTAAATTTTAAATTTTCTAGATTTTTCTATGATCGTCTTACCAAATTTGAAGATAGTGAAAGATTAATTAAAGCACTAAATATTAAAAAAGATCTTTTAAATAAAGTGGTTGGAGTTCAAATTGAGTTTACAAGCGATTTATCAGATGAAAATATACTAAGTAAATGTACTAAATATCAAAATAATTTAATTTTGCTAATAATTGTTGGAACAAATTGGAAACACAAAAATAATAATAGACAAATTATTCCAAATATTTCTGAAATATTATATCCCGATAAGGTTTTAATAATTAATCCAAAATTATTCGCAAAATTACTTAATTTTGACTCATCCTTTATTCAAGAATTTAATAAAATTTTAGAATATTCTAAAAATTCTGACATTGAATCATTAGAACGGTATAATGATAATATTTATCATAGAATTACTTTTTATGATACTAACGATCTAATTAAAGACATAGAATTACGATTTTTTGAAAAATATTTCTATGATCCGGAAATAGAATTAAATGAAATGGAAATTCCTCAACTTTTTTCAAAATTTATAACTTATTGCAAAAATAATTTTTCTTCTTTAGAATTTAAAACTATCACAAGAGGATCATCTATTGGTACATACTATATTTTTGATACTTTACATTTAAAACAATTTAATAGTCAAATAGACATGTCTTATAATTTAATTAGTTTAGCTGACATTTTAGGTAATTATATTGGTCAAGATAAAATTTTCTTTAAAAAAATTACAAAACCTAATTCTGATGGTAACCTAAGGGATAAACGAAGAAGTATCCTAATAGAAAGCTCGTTTTTAGACAATTATTAAGAAGAATTCTAATAAAGTTTTGAATTTTTTTTTACAATTTTTTTAAATAGAATTTATTGTAGTATGTAAAAATATAAAGTAAATACACATAAGAAATAAAAATTTAAGGAAAGGATAATTCACAAATTTAGCGTTTTAAAGAAAGACGGCAAAGAATAAATAATTTCAGCCTCATTTTTGGATACTACCTCAATAATAGCCCGGATTAAATAAGTGTCCCTCAATTCTGCGGTAGGTTTATAAATTTTCACTTTAGACGTCGGTTTAAGTTTTAACGTGTAATTTTCAGCTATGCCAATCACGTTATCATCGGTTTTTACGATGACACCTAATAATCCTAGATCTAAATTGAACTATCTACAAAATTTTATATTTTTGATTGCATGCTCAGTATGGGGAAAAACTCGATGTTGTACCTGAAAATGACATATCCATGTCTTATATTACAGAATTGGGGATGCGAGGTTAGACTACTCAATTTCAATTTTTAGGTACTTATCACCTTAGCCTTATTCTACCACCACCTTACTTGATTACAGCTAATTTTACAACCATCTCAGTTCCCCGTTATGCTCGCCCAGATATTTCTAGGACCATTCGAGATTGTCCTTATTTCTGGATCTGGAGTGTAATAATAGTAGGGCTCTTACTATCTCTTGAATTTTGTCGCAAGTTTTACCAAAAATAAGATTTAAACAGTTTTATTTTTTAATTTATCAAATATAAATTATTTATATGTAATTGACATCTAATTTATTAAATAATAAAATCTAAAATTACTTGTTGTTATTCTATGCGAAAAATCATCAAAAAAGTAATATTAACTTTGGTTTTAGAATTGGCCTTCCTTTTTGTTGCAATCAATATATCATTCTTAATATCTCGAGTGCTTCCCGGTGATCCAGTATTAGCATATCTTCCAGAGGGTAAAATTAACTGGGAACTATATGAGCAGTTGAAACAACAATTAGGATTTAATCAACCAATTGTTATCCAATTCTTTATGTATGCATTAAATATGGTTAGGGGTAATTGGGGTCTTTCTTTTAGTATTTCTAGAACAACTCCTGCATTTTCTTTAATAATGGAGAGTATGCTTCCAAATATATACCTTACGGTATTACCCCTAATTCTAAGTCTTCTTCTGGGTTTCCTCCTTGGAAATCATTCAATAAAGGATAAATCCAGAATAGGAAACAGAACAGTACAAATTGTTACACTTCTAGGATTTGCACTTCCCATTTTGATGGTTACTATGCTTTTCCAATTTTTCTTTTCTCCCCTTTTCTTATCACCAATAATCTTTATTAATCCTGTATTTGATTTATTATTTTTATGGATAGCTCCTACTATATCAATTACAGCAATAACAACTTTATTAGTACATATATATCTTATAAATTTAAAAAAAGAATCTTTAGAAAAGCATTTCACCATATGGTTCAACTTACTAGTTGGATTTAGTTATGGAATCGTATTAGCATTCTTAATGCAAACAGGAATATTGTATAGCTTTGAAGGGATCGGTGATCTTTTTCTTCAGGCAATTAGGCATGCTGACTATTATGTCATTAATGGGATAATTTTTTTAACCTTGATCAGTTTCCCGATTTTTATCACATTAATCCTTCTTTTATTCTTCCAATTTGGAAAAGTAAAGAAGCATCACATCCTAAGACAAACAAACATCACTCAATTAAATACAAATATTAATAACATAGATAATAATAACAGTGAGTTCCCTAACAGTAATTCAACAAGAGAAAATTCTAATTAAAATTTTAAAACGGAGTTTAAAAAAGCAGGTTACTATTTGCATTAGAGGAATTGAGATTTGTGTGAATTGTGGAAAGGATAATTCACAAATTTAATGTTTTAAAGAAAGACGGCAACGAATAGATGATTTCAGCCTCATTTTTGGATACTACCTCAATAATAGCCCGGATTAAATAAGTGTCCCTCAATTCTGCGGTAGGTTTATATATCTTCACTTTAGACGTCGGTTTAAGTTTTAACGTGTAATTTTCAGCTATGCCAATCACGTTATCATCGGTTTTTACGATGACACCTAATAATCCTAGTTCGTAATGAGATACAATGA
>JABCSY010000190.1 GCA_018238625.1 Promethearchaeota archaeon | reverse complement strand
TTTAACCTGGTTGTAGTCCGAAATAATACTAAAGAGTGATATTCTTCAGAAAAATCAAAAGCGTATTTTATCATATCTTTTGCCTCTTGTGGTGTCGCAGGTTCAAAGACGGGTACTAAAGCGTGAAGCCCAAAATATCGATTATCTTGTTCATTTTGCGAAGAATAACAATTAGGATCATCTGCCGAGATAACCACCATTCCGCCTCTAGCTCCAGCGTAGCAAGCCGTCATAAACGCATCTGACGCGACATTCAACCCAACATGCTTCATTACCGCAACCGAGCGTACATTTGACATAGATCCGCCGTATGCTACTTCAAAACCTACTTTTTCGTTAATGCTCCATTCTAATTTGAGATGTGGAAAATATTTTTGCATTTCAGCTAAAGCCGGCAATATCTCTGAGGATGGCGTGCCAGGATATCCCGCACCAATGACAACGCCCGCTTCCAAAATTCCGCGAGCAATTGCTTCGTTACCTAACATAACGATTTTTTTTCCGGGATTGTCTTCTGCGTAGTATGGTTTACTCAATATTATCCCTCCTTATGCTTTTTCCTTTTTCAATTCCCACTTCAAATGCTTTTTTATTTACATCGTGTACTTTTGTTGGGAGATAGCTCAAAATAGCTTGTATAAGAGACTCCTTTTTAAGGGGTATAGCTTGTGAACCTAGCAGTACGCCTATCATTACAACATTCATGGTTCGAGGATTCCCCAAACTCAGTGCCATCTCATCAGCATTTATGAAATATATGTTTTGAGAAACACTCTTCAAAAATTCGCTTATTTGTTTTATATCTGGATAGTCCATATTCATTTGATGAATCACAGGTGGAACAATGATGTTTTTATTTATTAAAAAGACAGTTTGTGGTCCAGCATAAATAAAAATCCTAGCTGCCTCACTTGCTTCAAAAGCCAATATAGTATCGGTTTTCCCTCGTGGAACAAGTGGTCCTTCCACTTCAGTACCAAATCGAAGATATGACGCAACTGAACCGCCCCTCTGGGCCATACCATGCGTTTCTGCAGTTCTAACTTTATATTTTTCCAATAAAGCTGCATATGAAAGAATTTGCGCTGCTCGAATAACGCCTTGGCCACCCACCCCTACGTTTAATAAATTATAACTTTTAATTTCCATGATTAAAGTTCGTTAATAATTAAAAGATTTACTATCTTTAATAATTTTAATTAGGTTCTTAAATTTAATTAAATTATTAGTTAATTTACGATAATAGGTTCCCATTATTATCCCATTCAGAGGTTAAAAGGTTTTAATACATCAAATTTAATCATAAATAATTTGAAAAAAAAAATCTAACATTAAACAATAATATATACATTAATGTAATGTAAAAAGATAAGCTACAAATCAAATAGAAAACAAATAGAAAATTAAAAAAACCCCACATATGAGTAGGATGTATTAATCTCACATTTTATGGCGACTTTTTCCTTATTAAGTTCTTAATAAAATCGTACATTTTACAATTTTATTCTTAACGATCAAAAATTTTGTACACTAATTTGGATAATATTTTTGAAATAAATTGATTTTTGTCCCATGAAATTCGAGAAAAATATTTTTTTTTAATTAAAATTATGAGTTATCTTAGCAATTATATTTAATTCTAAGATTATATAGTTAAATCAATAGAGAAATTATTTCAAACCAACTTATAACATGTAAAATTATTGAATATTCAAATAGAGCGTTTGTCAAATTAGCGAATTTTTCGAAATATTTTTATATCTGAATGATCTTTATTATGATAGAATATCGAAAATCGATATTTGTAGTGGAATGTTCCTATTTTAGCCCATAATTTATTCCTCCACGAATGGATTTTTCCCGCTAAATATATTCGCATTCCATTACTTAACCTTTTTTTTCTTACGCCTTATAATTCCTTTTTAATCGTAATCGGAAAGAAAATAGTAGCAAAAATATTATTATATTCATCTATCTAAAATATAGTATGAGCCAAAACAAAAGTCCGCGATATAATTATCGATCGTAATCTAGATCTAAAAGTACTATCTTAAATAATAAAAATTTTAAATTCTTATTATTCTTCAAATTTATATTGAAGTAAATTAAATAACAAAAAATATAAAAAAAACTAAAACTCGAGGTCGAATAAAATGGGTAAATTTGATGGTAAAGTAGCTTTTCTCACGGGTGGAGCTTCAGGTTTGGCGGAAAGAGCCGCTAAGGATTTCGCAGCTGAAGGAGCAAATGTGGTAATTCTTGATTTTGACAAAGAGAATGGGTTGCGGGTTGAGAAGGAAATCAAAGACGCAGGCGGAGAGGTCCTATTTATTGAGGGAGACGTACGGAAATCTGACTTGGTTGAAGCTGGAGTTAAGCAAGCGTTTGAAAAATATGGAACGGTTGATTTTCTAATTCATTCTGCCGGTATTTTAAAAGACGGAATGATACATAAATTATCAGAAGAATATTGGGACGATGTGATAAATACGCACCTTAAAGGGTTTTACCTAACTTTACAAGCGTGTGCTAAACGATGGATTGCTTATTGCAAGGAAAATCCAAAAGAAAAAATCGCTGATTATCCTGATAGACGAGTAATTACGATTAGCAGTCAAGCTGCTGAGGGAAATATTGGTCAATTGAATTATGCTGCAGCTAAATCTGGGATGATTGGAATGGTTAAAACTGCTGGGTTAGAATTAATACGATATAATATTAAATCTCATGCAATTATGCCTACACTTATCGAAACTCCAATTCTTGGTGAATTATTAAGTAAACAAGAAGGAAAATGGAGAAAATACTACTCAGGAAGAATTCCTTTAGGAATAGGTGAATCGAAATATGTTTCTCAAGTAATATTATTTTTATGCAGCGATGCCGCTTGGTTCATGAATGGAGAGGTCATAGGAATAAACGGTGGCCGTTTAGATAAAGTCTAAAATCGAATTAACGAAATTATTTTATTTTTATTTTTTTATAATCTTACTCTGATTTAGTCTTTTTAAGTTCTTCAATCAAAGCAGGTACAACTTTATGCAAATCGCCAACGATTCCATAGTGTGCTACTTGAAAAATTGGAGCAAGCGGATCTTTGTTAATTGCAACGATAATTTCTGAATTTTGCATGCCTACTAAATGTTGGATCGCTCCCGAAATTCCGCACGCGATATAGAGTTTTGGAGAAACAGTTTTCCCGGTTTGTCCAACTTGTCTATCTTCGCCTAGCCAATTTAGTTCTACTGGAACTCTTGAACCCCCCAGCTCTGCTCCTAAGACACTAGCCAATTCCTCAATAATTTTAAACCCTTCCATTGAACCAACGCCTCTCCCGCCAGTAACAATTATTTCGGCGTCTTCTAGATTGACTTTCTCCTTTTGTTTTGCTATGATCTTTATGATTTTAGTTAATGTATCTTTTTCTTTAAATTCTTTTTCGATTTTAATAATTCTTACTTTCTTTTTAGAAGTTTTGTCTACTTTGAAAGTACCAGGTCTCACAGTTGCCATTTGCGGTCTGCTCGAAGGCGTACGGATGGTTGCCATAATATTTCCACCAAATGTAGGTCTCGTCTGCATCAAATTACCCGTTTCCTCTTCGATATCTAATCCCGTACAATCAGCTGTCAATCCAGCGTTTATCCGTTTAGCAACTCTTGGGGCAAAATCTCTTCCTGTTGGCGTAGCTCCTATTAATATAATCTCCGGCTTATAATCAGTAATTAAATCAGTTAATACATTTACATACAAATCCGAATAATAGTTTTTAAATATTGCCGATTTAATGTATATAATTTCGTCCGCACCGTATTTAGCAATCTCTTCCAATCTATCGTCAAATTTATCTCCTAATATGACAAGAGTTAAATTCACATTTAAGGCGTTTGATAACTCTCGCCCCTTCCCCAAGAGTTGATACGCAACTTTATGAATTTCGTTTTTATAATGTTCTGCTATTATCCAGACTCCTTTATATTGTGTTTTATCTACCTCTTCAATTCTTTCTGCCCGTACCAATGTAATGGCATCTACAGGACATGACTCAATACAAGCCCCACATAAATTACAGTCTTCAGTAAAAACAGCAATGTCTTCGATAATTTCAACGCCACCGTAAGGACACGAAGTTAAACAAGCACCACAGCCTTCACATAAATCGCTATCTA
>JABCSY010000095.1 GCA_018238625.1 Promethearchaeota archaeon | reverse complement strand
TTGAATATAAGAGCTTCTTCTGACACATAGCCTACTCGGCTCTTAATTTGAACCTCATCTGTTTCTGGATTTAAACCCATTATACTTACGTTTCCTTCGTTGGGCTCTAATAAACCTAATAATATTTTTAAAGTAGTAGTTTTACCGGCTCCGTTCGGCCCTAAGAGACCGAAAACCTCACCCTTTTTTACGTCAAAGGATATTCCATTTACTGCTTTAACATCCCCAAAAAACTTTTTCAATTCGTTAACAGAAATCATTACATTATCTTTCATTCTTAATCACTCTAACAATATTTTTCAAAATTATTATTATTTATTAAATAGTATATCTTTTTTTTTCTCTTTCCTAAAAAGTAATTTTATAAAGAGAATATTTAAAATTGTTGGGATTACGCCAACAAACACGATTAAATATATTCCTACAATAAAGATATTCTCCATTTGAGAGTTCATCAAGATTAGCCCTACTGTATCAATTAAGTAATGATATATGATAGATGGAAGCAAACTTTTAGTTTTCATATACATATATCCCATCGAAAAACCAAGTAAAGTCGCGTATATGACTTGAAATACTGTGAATAAGGGATCTCCTCCTGATAATAAAACATTTATGATATTAAATGCATGTGCTAATCCAAAAATTACGCCACTTATTAGAATCGATATTATTTGTTTATATTTTCGTGAAAGGAGGGGTAAAATAACACCTCGAAAAGCTACCTCTTCCCATAATCCTGGTCTAATCATAAAAATCCAAATAAACCAACCAAAACTAACGATTCCAGGAATTAAAGGGTTAGGGTCTCTAAATAAGAATCCAGGTGCCCAATAAAAAGTTCCTAAAAGATTAGCGCCAACGAATACAACGATGCCAAAAATTGCAAAAGAGCCTAATCCAACAAGGAGATTTCGGCCTAAAGGTTTAACCTTAGTTAAACCGATTGTTTTATTATAATCGCTAAATTTTTCATCTCTACAGGGTAACTTCAACCCCTTTGGAATTATTAAAAGAAATAAGAGCAATAGAAACCCTTCTATGAGAAGAAATTCAATAAATAATATTCCCACATATGGCAACGTTAATAAAAACGGGAGAAAAATAATCTCAATTAAACTTGCGAGATTTGGAAAAATGAAAAATAATATTAATACCACTAACCCCCCTAGAATCGGTTTATTTCTTAATAAACCTCGTGTTTCAAATAATGGTAATTTGTTAGCCTTAGGGAACATTTTTGAAAAAATATAAACAACTATTAATAACCCAACCAATCCTATGATAAACAACGATATTATTGAAGCTGTAATCCCTACACTAACGAATAACGTAAAACCGATAATTAAAATAAATATGCATATAACTACATCAGCACCAATCATCAAAAGCCATTTCTCTATTTTATGTTTTTTATTTACTTCCTCAAGAACATATTTGTATTTCATTGTACCGAATAATCGAACGTTCATTTCGAATACAAATAGTAGAAACATCCAAATAATTGGTAAATTGCTTAGAAATAGGATTAGAACTATGATCGATTGAGTTAGAATTGTTAGAATTGTAGCCAATAAAATTAGTGAAATTCCTTGGATAGTTAGCATCAATATCAATTTGCCTTTAGCTTGGTCGCGTGGTAAAAGAGGCAATGAAGCAAGAGTAGACGAACCTGATTCTTCCAGATTTAATAATCCTCCAACAAGCATAAATGGTATAAATTGACTAGCCATTAATATAATTGCCCATAATATCATAATACTAAAGGTAGATGATACTTCTCTAGTTATTACGGATTGCATCGAAAGAACCATAATTATAGGATAGAGAAGAGGCATAAGAATAAAAATTAAAGATTGATAATCCCGCGTTGAAGATGTTAAATCCTTACGAATATAAGCTTTGACGGGAGACATCGTTTTTATTTCAATTTCAATAGTTTTTGTTATTGTGTTAGATTTCTTTTTTATCTTAGCAGAATCTTTTTCAATAGTGGCTACGCTATTTAAAGAATTTATAGCTACTTTATAAAAAAGAAAAGTGATTACCGCTAGAATTGCCATTCCTACTGAACTTGATATCCATAAAATTAGAGGAACTTGGCCAGTCGTTAAACTTATACCAACTAAATAACCTGGCGCAAAAGGTAATGGAATAAAACTCAATAAAATATTTAAATCCATTGCGGGAGGATTTGTGCCAAAATCATCAATAAGATTTACTATAGAATTCATTCCAAATTGCAAAACAAAACTTGAGCCAAAAGCTACCAAAAAAAAACCCATCAAAGAGACAATTCTTAAAGTATTTGCTTTTTTTGAATTTCGACTTGATTCAGAAAAAAGTCGGCTAAATCTCTCTGCAACAATAATCAGAATACTTACACTTAAAATTGTAATGAAGAATGATGATATAACGCTCAAAATAAAAGTTAGAAAACTCTGAGTTACTATAAGTAAAACAATTGGAAAAGCAAAAGTCATTACAATTATCGGGGCAATTAAATTTCGTAATAATGTCATAAATCCTAATTTTTTTAAATTGTTTCGAGATATTGGTAAGGTTTGTAACCATTTGAAGGCGTTACCTGACATTAAAGAACTAGTGGTAAACAAACCAAAAAGAAAGATATATAGGATCGATATCGTTAAAAATATCCACATAAAAAAACTATAGAGAAAGATTTGTCCTTCTATAGGGTATGAAGGATAAATACCTTCAGTAATTTCAAAATACAAAATAATTGAAAAAAATGGCATTAACATCATAACGAAAGCAGAAGCAAACTTTAGCGCAATCGATTGATTTTTTATATATCTATTATTTTTCTCAGACTTTTCAAGTACTTTAGCTTGATGAGCACCAGAAGAAGCTAACATAGAATCCATAATCATTTCGTAATTAGTGAATTTTGATAGCGAGAAACAGCTTAATTTCTTCTGATCTTCCATTTTAAGCCGTCTCCTTGATTTTTTTCTTATATGACGCCCTTAACTTCTTAACAATCTCTTCTACGGAAGAATCTTGTTCAGTTAATCTAAGAAAAACCTCTTCCAAACTCGCACCCAATTTATCTGCTTGTTGTCTAAGCTCGTCAATAGTTCCAAGTCCTACTAACTTACCCCTGTTTATTATTGCTATACGATCGCACAAATCTTCTGCGATTTCCATGATATGGGTAGAAAAAAGAACGGAGCCTCCTTTCTCAATATGCATATCTAAGATCTCTTTTACTACCCTAACAGATTTAGCATCAAGTCCGGCTATTGGCTCGTCTAAAATTAAAAGCTCTGGTTCATGAAGTATAGAGGCAATAATTTGCATTTTTTGCTTGTTTCCGTGTGATAATGTAGCAATCAATTGTTCGTAATACTCCACAGCGCCTAGGCTTTCTAAATACCTTTGTACGCGTTCTGTGGTCTCCTCTGCGTCTAACTTACGAATAGATGCTATAAAATTAAACAAATCTTTAGGCGTGAGCGATTTAAATATAAATGGCTCTTCTGACACGTAACCTACTTTCTCTTTCATTTGAACCTCTTCACGCTCTGGATTTAAACCAAAAACTCTGATAGTTCCTTCTAAAGGTTCAAGTAGTCCTAAAAGAAGTTTAATTGTTGTTGTTTTTCCAGCTCCGTTTGGGCCTAAAAGACCAAAAACCTCTCCTTTTTGGACGTCAAAAGAGATACCATTAACAGCTTTAACCTCACCAAAATACTTTTTCAAATCTCGAACAGAGATCGCTAGATTATCTTCCATTTTTAAAATTTCCTTGAGTTTTAAGTTGATTATTTTTGCAATAATCTTGATTTAGCTTAACTTTTATCAATATATTTTTCTATATAATACTATATTTCTTCAATATATAAATGTTACGACTAATGCTTTACCTTTATAAATTGACGTTCTAACAGAGGAACAATGTAATATATTAGAATATATTACAATATATAAAATACCAATTTAGGATCTCAATATTGTTATTACTGAAAATTAAGTTTGAAAATTTATGATTTATTTTTCTTTTTGCTTAACAATTATAACGATAGATACGATAATGATAACAAGTCCTATTATATGAAAGATTGTAAATAGTTCTTCTAAAAATAGCGTAGCAAATATCGCAGTAATAATTGGCGTTGGCGAAAAAAGGATTGTTGCCTTCGAAACATCTAAATATGAGAGCGTTTTATACCAACAATATAATCCCGCCCCATAAGCGGCGCCCATTGAGATATAATAGAATTGGTTGATCGGTACAAATAATAGGCTAATGTTCTTGAAAGGAAAGAATAGAAAATAAGTAGAAAATAAAATAATACCGCTCAAAACATTTCTAATAAAAACCATCTGAGTCGGAGTAACTTCATTTCGAGCAAAAACCGGCTTGGTAATTGAATGTCCAAATATCCATAAACAAGCAATCAATAAAATAATCAACACGCCACTCAAAATATCGAAACTAAAAATTAAGAGACTAAATGATCCCTGCGAAATAGCAAGGATTAACCCAAAAAATAAAATCATTGAAAATATTATTTGTACTTTAGTTATCCGCTCTTTTAAAATTAGAAATCCAAAAATCAAACTAAAAAAGACTGTTGTTTTTTGAGTAAGAGACCCATTGATAGCTCCAGCTAATTCATATCCGACAAAAAATAGAAGTTGGTTGAGACCAAAGATTATTCCAATAAATATAAAGAGCCAAATATTTTTTCTCCAGTTTTTAATCATGGAATTGCTATGATTGGTACTTGCACTATTATTTTTAGCAAGATTCACTTTTTTCTCTATAAGAATTAATGGTAAGAAAATTACTGCTTCTACTAAACAGGTCATTACGGCAAAAATATGAGCATCAAGCGCAGCTGGAGCGCTGTTAGCAATTATTGGTTGAAAACCTACAAAAATATTCCCAATAACCCCGAAAATTAAACCTTTCTTTAAATTGGTGTTCAAGATATTTAAGAAAAGCTATAAAAAATTAAAAAGTTTTACACCGAAAAAGTCTAAACCTCGATATAAAGAAAAAATACTATTAAATATTCCTCTGTTGAAATATTAATTATGAATAGTTTCGAACGAATATGGGCGGCTTTAAATCTCGAAGAACCCGATAGAATTCCAACACATACGATAAATATCGATGGTAATGTTGCTGATAAGATCGTAGGTCGTCCAAAAAGAACTGCGTTTGATGTATTTGCCGATATGGAAAAACAATATCCAGATGATTGGGCTGATAAAATCAATTCTATCATTGTCGATATTGAAATATCAACCTTTTCGAAAGCAGTTAGAGCGGGGCATGAAATAGGGTTTGATGGAGTTGGGGTACAATATATACCATTCATCTTCGAAAGTCAAACAGAGATGACGGATATATTTGGAAAGAGACATAAAATAAGAGATATTGATGGAAACCCTTATCCTGATTACTATGGAGGATACATTAAAAATCGAGATGATTGGGAAAAATATCCTAAGCCAGATATGAAAGAGGAATATAAATCTGCTAAAAAATTTTATAAAGGAGTCCTAAGAAAGTGTAAAGATATCAAAGACGATATTTGTATTATAGCTCAAAATGCTTTAACATCAGTCTTTCCTCCTGTATGGCAAGGCATGGGAATGAATAACTTTGCTCGCGCTTTAAAGAACGATCCAAAATTAATTGAAGAACGTTTTCGATTTTGCACTGACTTCGTCTTGACAGTTTTTAGAGCCTATTCCGATTGTGGTGCTAAGATTTTTCTTGAAGGAGGGGACATAGCACATAAAGGAGGTCCAATGATGAGTCCAAAATACTTCAACAAATATCTTTTACCACGATACCAAGAAGTTTCAGAAGCTATACATGATTGGGGTGGGAAATATATACTACACACAGATGGTGACATTACTTCTCAATTAGATTTTATTGTCGAATCTGGTTTTGATGGCCTTCAATGCCTCGAACCTCCTTGGGTTGATCCTTATTTGGTTAAAAAGAAAGTTGGAGATAAGATATGCTTATCTGGAAACATTGACACAAAACATATCTTAGTCGATGCAACTAAACAGGAAGTAGAACAAGCCGTGGCGAATGCGATAAACGCAATGGGTAAGGGAGGTGGATTTATGATATCTCCAGCCAACTTTCATCCAAACATGACAGTTGATCGTTTAAAATGGATGATTGAAGCTGCTAATAAATTAGGCGTTTACCCTTTACATAATATTGATTAAATTACTTTTTCTCATCAAGTATTAGATTTTTTTTTAACTTTTTTTCTCTTACAATCATGTAAATTGAAATTATAATAATTACCATGCCTATTAGATGGAAGGTTGTGAATACATCGTCCAGAATGATCCAAGAGAATAAAGCTGTTATAATTGGTGTTACTGAATTTAATACGCCAGCTTTTCCTATTTGTATATAAGATAAAGTTTTATACCAAAGAAATAAGCTTACACTGTAATCAAATCCCATCAGCAGATAATATATGAAATAATTAGGATTGAATACAATATTTAATTTGTCTAGAGGAAAAAAAATGAAATATGTAGAAAATAAGATTATTCCACTTAATAGACTCCGAATAAAAACTACTTGAATAGGGGAGAGCTCGTTTCTATCGAATCTAGATTTAGTGAAAGTGTGGATGAGAGTGAACAAGGCAACATCTATCAGTAAGATTAGGACTCCAATATTAAATTCAAGCAAATTAAAAGATCCCTGCGTTATTGCGATATATACTCCGAAGAATAGGGTTGCACAGAATAGAAGTTGAACTTTTGATATCCTTTTTTCTTTTAAAAATATGTAACCAAATAATAAAGCGAAAAAAACTTCACTTTTTAAAGTTAGCGAGCTATTTATTGCCCCTGCAAGTTCAAAACTCACATATAATAGCACAGGGACGATTGAAAAGGTAATTCCTATTATAACAAGAAACTTTAAATTGTTTTTCTTTTTCCATCCGTTTAACAAGGAATATAACTTTTCATTTGAGTTTACATCTACATCTATAGATGAATTTAATTTGTGCCTTTCAAGTACAAACAACGGAAAAAAGATTGTAGCCATAATTAAAGCTGTTACTGCAGCAAATATGTAAGGATCAATAACAGATGGTCTAGAATTGGCAATAATCGGTTGAAGAGAGATCCCCAATACACCAATTGTGCCACAGATTAATCCTTTTTTTAAATTATAATTTTCCATTTATCGTTTGTAAATTCAGATTTAATTGATACTAGTTAAAAAATAGTCTCTTTTTAAAATTTAAGTAATTAACAATTTAAACAAAAGAAAAGTAGAAAATATTATTTAGAATAACTTCCAAATTGAGGAAATGACTTTAACTGGGTCGAATTAAAGACAGGCCCATCTTTACACACGCTAATATCGTTCTTTTCTCCTACACAACAAGAACCACATAATCCTACTCCACATTTCATTTTCCTTTCCAGACTAGCTTGAATTTCAATTTTTTTAGAATCTGCGATTTCGAGAACCCGTTTCATCATGATTTCTGGTCCACATGTAATAATTAGATCGATATTTTCTTTTTCAATTATATCTGCAATAGAATCCGTTACAACACATTTCTTACCTACAGACCCGTCTTCCGTAGTACACATCGTATTTGGAATTAGATCTATTAATCGATCGGCAAATATTAACGAGGCCTTATCTTTCGCTCCGATCGCTACAAATACATTCTTTTTATTTAGTCTTAGATCCTCTATTAATGTAGTTAACGCTGCTACGCCCATTCCTCCCCCAACTACTAGGATATTTTTTGCGTTTTCGTAACTAAAAGAGTTTCCAAAAGGACCTCTAATCCCTATAGAATCTCCTTCTCTAAATTCAAATAATTTTGACGTTCCTTCGCCAATTTTTTGAACTGTTATTTCGATAAGATTATCATTAATGCTAGAGATGGACATTGGTAAGAAATCAATGTCGGGAAGCCATAACACAACAAACATCCCGGGTTTGTAGCCTCTCGCAATTCGCGGGTTTCTAACGATAAAACTTTTGATATCGGGGGCATGCTCCGTTATCGATTTAATTTTTACTATATCGGTTTTATTTCTCGTAATGTCTAAAATCAATTCCTCCTTTTCGTGCTCTAAAGGTTTTGTTTCGAGGAAACCTTGTTCGACAGCTAACTCAAAAACTTCTTTACCTCTTCCAGTTCGCACAATTATAGTATTCCATCCGTCTTCACTGCCAAACTTTCCAACAGATATATCTGCAAACGAAGCAGTATAATCGGAACACGAAAAACAAGCGGCTCTAATCGCTTTATCGTATAAATAATTAAGGGGTATTTCTTTGACTGTTGAATCAATGCTTACTTTCATTTTAAAATTATCTTTATCAGTATCAATTTTATCAACCTCGCTCAGGTTGATGTTAAATTCCTCAAACGCCATTTTCAATAATTGGTTGTAATAAGTTCCAAAACAAAAGGTTCCAATGGCTAACGTTACTAGATCGTAAGCTTCGTAATCGAAAGCAGGATGGTTTTGTAATTTTCTCAAAGCTTGTATTTGGCATGGAGTGCCTACTACCGCGATATCTTTATACTCCTTATTGATGGCATCGCCTAGAAGCGAAAGAATTGGACCTTGACTTGGTTTATACCCAGCTCCTTTAAGTAAATCTTGTTGATTCTGAGCAATTATTGGAAAAGGTCTGAAGTTCTCATCTTTATCAGTAATAATCGATGCGTCGATGAGACCATTCTCCATAGCAACCCATAGTAATCCTGTTAAAGGTCCTGCTTCAGCTGGGATCTTTTTATGTGCTTTATTTGTTAATTTTACAGAAACTATTTCAATATAGTGACCCAAAATTTTATCGTGTTCTTTACCAAAAACCCATTTATCTAATAATGACAGAGGAATCTTCTCAATCTCTGTTTTTGGACAGAGATTATAACAAAGTCCGAAACCATCTCTACAAGTATTCATGTCTTTACAAGATCCATCTTCTATTGGGATTTCTTTTTCTTTATCAAATTGAATGCTAGCACAAAACGCCCCACAAGCTCCACAGTATACGCACTTTCCCGTTTGAATTATCTCCTCATATAGTTCTTTCCAGCCTTTCTGAGTTTTCCCAATATACATTTTAACTACCTTCCTCCTTTAATTTTTGAAGAAATTTTTTTGCTTCTTGTTTTCCTAGCTCAAACGCTTCTATATTTGTGTCTAATGTAGAACTTGGCACAAACTTTTTAATCGTTTCTAACGCAGATTCTTCAGAAAATATCCCTGCAAGTATAGTAAAAACAGCAAACAAAATTGTATTTCCAAACACTATATTACCAAATTTTTCAACAGCTAATTTCTGAACGGGGATGCTCAAGGCTTTACTAATTTTTTTCGCCCCTCTAAATTTGTTAATCGTGGAGGGATCCCAAATTAAAAACCCCGTATTTTCATCAGATTTAACAAAATTAGCTTTTATGTCGTTAGCAGATTCTTGAGATAAAACTATTAAAAAATCGTACGGCTTTAAAGCTTTCGGGTAATCAATATATTCAATACTTTTATCTAAATCAACGACAACCTCCGCCCAACATTTTCCTCCCCGCGCAGCGGCAGAATAAGCTTCTGTTTGCGTAGCAGCGAGGCCTTCGTAGATTGAACTTGCCATAATTATCATTTTGCTGAGAGTGATAACTCCTTGACCGCCAAACCCACTTACTCGAATTTCGTATCGAGACATTGTTTATGTGCCTCCTCTTGCGATTTTTTGTATTTTCGCGTATTCTTCTGAGTACTCCGGTTTGTCTGGCTCGTATCTAAATTCTCCAATAATATATTTATTAAACAATTCTTCTTCACTCATGAATTTCGCTTGGTTTTTTCTTACGCTATTTCGCTTAATCCATTCTATCATCTTACCCGCTGTATCCATTTTTTCTCCTTTTTCTCCTAAATTTTCAGCTCCTAAACTACTCAAATTTTTTCTACCAAAATAGGTAACACAAGGCGTAATTAGCTCAATTACTGAAGTGCCTTTATGTTTTAAGGCTTTTCTGAAATATTTCATGAAAGTCCGAGGATGGGCAACGGTAGTTCGTGCCACATAAGTTGCACCAGCTGCAAGAGCAAGTTTCACTCCATCGCTTCTATTTTCAAACATTTTGTATGGCGTTGTCGTGCTATTAGCACCGTATAAGGTCGTTGGTGCACCTTGGCCACCTGTCATGGCGTAAATACTATTATTAAATATTAATATAACACAATCTATATTTCGGCGACAAGTATGGATAAAATGATTCCCCCCAATTCCTAAACAATCGCCATCTCCAGTAAATATTATAGGTTTCATTTGAGGGTTGGCCATTTTCATGCCAGTTGCTACTGAGGGTGCACGACCGTGAAGCGATAAAACTTTTTGGGTAGCATGATGTACTAGTAATAACATCTGACTATAGCATCCAATACCGAGAACTAACGGGTATAATTTTGGATCTAGTTTGTCATCTTCAAATATTCGGGTAAAAATATGCCCTATGATCCCATAACCGCACCCAGCACAAAACCTAGACGAATAATTACCCAACATATGGCCCGCGTAAGAGACTAATACGTAAGGGCTCTCTGGTTTCTCGTTTGGAAACAATGGTCCTATTCCCGACATTAATTAGCCACCTCCTTAATAACCTTTAAAATGTCGTGTGGATGATGAATTTCACAAGCATTTGGAAGTCTAATAACTGGTGTATTAAGCTTGGTTACCCGTTCGACTTGTTCTGCTATAACTCCCGTGTAATTTAACTCAGGAACTATAACCGCTTTAGCATCCTTAACGGTTTCTTTAACTTTTCCGTCTGGAAAAGGCCAGATTGTTATAAGTCTGAGAATTCCAACCTTTATTCCTTCTTTCCGTGCTAAATCAACCGCACGATAACTGGTTCTAACAGGTAGACCATAAGCAATTATAACTATTTCGGCATCGTCCAATTTATAAGTGCTTGTTAGCGAAATTTTATCTATATTGCTAGTTATTTTATCGATCATCATCTCTATAAATTTAAGTGGTTTGGGTGTCGGTAATCCTTCGTAATTATGGGGTTGAGAGAGGAACATTCCTGGACAATAATCAGTACCAATAATCGGTGGTTTAGGGATAACATATTTCCCGAGGTTCTCGTCTTTATAAGAAAATTTTTTGGTAAAATCATCCGGTAATTCACGGTCAATTACTCTCTTTAACACATCTTCTTGCTTTGGTATATTAACTACTTCGTGAAGGTGTCCTAAATAGGCGTCTGACATAATAAACACTGGGCAACGGTATGTCTCAGCAAAGTTAAATGCCGTAATTGTTAAATCATATAATTCTTGACAACTCATTGGTGCTAATGTTATAACTTGAAATTCACCATTTCCCGCAAAACGCATTAACCCTATGTCATTATGATGCGGTTCTGTTACATATCCCGTCCCAGGACCATTACGCTGTACATCACAAAAAACAAACGGGATTTCTAAATTTGCTGCCATTGAGATAGTTTCGGTCATTAAAGAAAGACCAGGACCAGAAGTTGCTGTCATAGCCTTAGCGCCGACTAAAGAAGCTCCGATTACAGAATTAATAGATGCTATTTCGTCCTCCATTTGCATACAAACACCTCCAATTTCTGGTAACCTAACAGAAAGGTGTTCAATAACCTCGGTACTTGGCGTGATAGGGTAGCCACCAAAAAACCTCAAACCAGCAGCTATAGCGCCTTCGGACATCGCTATATTTCCCATCATCAAATGCTTACCTTCTGGTAAGAATCTTTTGTTATTTTCTATAACCATTTTTTTTCACCTTTTTATGCTTTAGCTTTGTCGGTAATAGTATTGTTTTTTGAGCTATCTACAATGTATAAACACCAATCTGGACATCCATATTCGCATCGCTTACACGCTGTACAATATTTTGCTTTTCCCTCTTTAACTCGTGGAATATATGCAATTCTCATGTTTAATTCGTCTCCCATCTCTAAAATGCCTGTTGGGCACACGTAAACACAGACTTGACAACCGCCGCACCTATTTTTATTTAGAAATAATGAAAAACTCTTCTCTTTGTTCTCTAACAATTTTGGAATTTTTGAACAACTCAGTTTTTATCTGATATTTTATTTAAATATTTTTATCGTTATAAATTTCAATTTAATTTATTTTAAGTCTTTCTGCAATTATTCTTAAATAAAATAACATCAAATCTTAATTTAAACTAAAAAGTTAATTAAATCATGAGAAAATTAATTTATTTAGGGTGTTTATCGAGCTCAAAATATAAAGAAACTTGCGAAAATGGGATAAAGATCATTAAATTCCTTGACGAGGAATACGAAGTCCTTGGTGATGTCCCTTGTTGCGGCGCGTTATCTTATCACATTTCCAACGACGAAGAATTAAAGAAACATGTGGAATTTGTGAATAATTGGTTTAAATCAAATGATGTTTCTAAAATTGTTACGATTTGCGCAGGTTGTTATAATTACCTAACTCGATATTATAAACAATATTTAGGCTCTGATTTCAAAGTCGAAGTTAAACACCTTTTACAATTTATGGCTACACCTGAAAATTTAAAGAAGTTGAATTTAAAGTATTCTGGAAAAAAATTAATTGTCAATTATCACGATGCTTGTCATCTACGAAATGCAATTCCACCAATCATCGAAGAACCAAGAACAATTATCAACTCGATCGATAATATAGAAATATTTGAAATGGAAAATGCAAAAATTAATAGTATTTGTTGTGGGGCTGGCGGAGGTGTCTATGCCATTTTTAAAGAAAATAGCGATTATAACGCTAAATCGATTTTCGATCAAATGAGGAAAGGAAAAGCTTTGTTAACAGCCTGTCCATTTTGTTATACCGCATTACAAAGAATACGAAAAGAAAATAATATTAGGAAACCTGTAATTAAATTTGAGGATTTTATAATCAAAATAATGAATCAGGAGGACCCCTTGATATGAGCGAAAAAGGAAAAGAGCTATATGAAAAAGTGAAAGAAAAGATAGAACTATTAAACGATAAAGATTCAGTCTACAGCAAGTTTGGAGATATTTGGAAGTTAGCAAGCTTAGGTAAGTATCGTTCCTTCGATTTGCGATATCTTTACGAAGATACTAGTAGGGAATTTGTTGAAGAACACAAAGAACATCTTATTAAAATACGAGAAGATTTCGTTGAAAATATCGAGGAACACGTAAAAAAATGCATAGAGGTGATGCGTAAGACTAACAAATTTAAGGTTTATTACGCCAAAACAAACGAAGAAGCCCAAAAAATCTTTATGGAAGAGTTAGGAGACAATAAAGTTTTATACAAATCAAAATCTTTGGAGGCAAAGGATATAGGAATAGTTGATGTTTTAAAGAAAAATAACATAGAAATTAAAGAAACTGATTTAGGCGACGTTCTATGTCAACTATTTGATTACAAATATCCAAGTTTCACTTTAGCTCCTGGAGTTCAATTTACTGAAAAAGAAATCGTCGCAAAAATGAAGGAAAAATATGGAATAGATGTAGAAGCGAAAGCAGAAGCAATAGTAGCCTATTACCGGAAGAATTATCGTCCCGAATTACTTAACGATGTTAAGGTTTCTCTTACATCAGCTAATGTAATTGCTGCAAATGATGGGTCTATCGTTCTAATTGAGAACGAAGGAAATATTAGTCTTTTAACTAGGGCGACTGAGAAACACATCGTTGTAGTAGGAATACAAAAAATCGTTCCAAATGTTTTTGACGCTCTAATTGTAGCTAAAATACATGAGAGAATAAATAATGTAGATGGCGCGTACATTAGTTTTATATCCGCAGCGTCAAATACTTCTGATATTCAAGGAAAGCGCGTATTTGGGATGTATGGTGCGAATGAAGTAGTGGTAATATTTGTAGATGACTGGAGAATTAAAGCAGCAAAAGAAAATCTATTTTACAAAGACATTTTAAAATGTATCGCATGTAAAAGTTGTGATTATGTATGCACAGCTTCTCGCGCATTTGGTAATATCTATGCGTCAAAATACGGTATTGGAGCAATAAATATCGTCCGAGATTATATTCATAATGGAATCGAAGCTGCTGTTAAAGATGGTTTATTTTTATGTACAGGCTGCGAAAATTGTACTAACTGGTGTCCTGCGGGAGTTGATTTAGCAGAGATTATGAGAACAATTAAAAAAGAAGCTACTGAAAAAGAACTTTGTCCTCCTTCGTTAAAAAAATATAAAGAAAAAATATTCAGAGATAAGAATCCATTTATTTAATTTTAGAATAGGATTATTTTTGTTTGGGTGCAAAATTCAGTGATTCAATATCAACATTTAAAGTAATATAAAATTGGTTTGATTTAATAATCCCATATTGTAATATGACGAATACCTAATTACAATAATAAACTAACTATTGTTTGAGTAAGTATCCAAATGGTAAATAGCATGGAAAATGTCCCAAATTTCTCCTTCTTTTCAAATTTACTTATCGATATGCTCTCAAATTCTTTATTGACTTTAAAAACAGCAGTTGATAATACTATACTAAAAATCGCACCTGAAGTAAAAATTCCAAGAATAGATCCAAAATCAATAATATTTAACAAGTAGAGTTCTAATGCTAAAATAACTACGAGTGGCAAGAATACTATTTGAATAAAATATATTGTTGATTTTAATTTTTCCACTATTAGCTGAAGTTTATTGAACCTATGAATATCCTCCTTTTCCTTGACTCTAAGTACAAGTTGTAAACAAATTTCACCGATTTCATTTAGCATATATTTTCCATTAACATCTTTTTGAATCAGTAAATCGTCCATTTCTCTTAAGTGATAGTTTAAAATACTACTTTCCTGAATATTAAGATTTTTCAAAATTTTTGAATAAGCTTGTGGACTTTTAGATAAATGTTTAAGAATCCCCCTCCGTAATGGATGTCTTAACAAGTTAAAAATTTGCGAAAGTTCCTTTTCTGAGAGATGTTTATTTGTTATTATCATAATCACCAAATAATCAGAAGAAAAGAAATTGTTATAAACTTTTTTGGAAAATTTTCTATACAAAAAAAAACTTACTTATTTTCGACTAGAAAATCGTAGTTTATAAAAATCTAAATGCATTTTATGTTAAGTTCAAAAAGGATTATTAATTCTATGTAAAACCTATAGTTGATACATTGTTGAAAGGATTGTATTTGCTCTCAAAATTGCCAAATCATTAAAACCTAATATTTCAGCACAAGTTTTTTCTCCGTTGCAAGTTAATTTTAGTTTATCCCATAGAACTTCTGCAATATCTTCAATTGTTTTATTTTCAGTAAAAATTTTACTTGCGTTTATATCGATATTACCTGTCATCCACTCACAACTCCTAATATTTCCACAAATTTTAATTACTGGAGCTACAGGATTTCCGCATGGACTTCCTTTGCCCGTTGTCATGACAATTATCTGCGCTCCCGCAGCAGCAAGGCCCGTCATTGATTCTATATCTAATCCCGGTTCAATCATTAACCATAAACCCATTCCTTTTGGGCTCTCCGAATAATCTAATAATCCTTGGATAGGTGCCTTTCCTGCTTTGGCGATGGTACCTAATGATTTTTCCTCGATTGTAGTTAATCCACCCTTTATATTTCCAGGTGTTGGTTGAATTCCTCGGAAATCTATTCCGAGTCTTTTAGTTCCTTCTAGAAATCGATTTAAAGTGGAATGAATTTTTTCAGCTACATTTTTATTTACTGCTCTTTCAATTAGCAAATGTTCTGTACCTATCCATTCTGTAAATTCAGGGAGAATAGATGTGCCTCCTAATCTTACGACTTTATCTGAGACAATTCCCAAAGAAGGATTTGCAGATATTCCCGATATAGAATCAGAACTCCCACATTCTAAACCTAATACTAAGTGAGAAAAGTCGAACGGTTCACGCTTTAATTCTTTTGCAGCTTCTGACATTTCTTTTCCAATTTTGATGCCCTTTTCTATTGCTGCGGTTGTTCCTCCTTGAATGTCTTGGACATCAAAGAATTCCACTGGTTTTTTTGATTTTTTAATTTTTCTTGCCAATAATTTACTGGTGATATTCTCACAACCTAAACCAACCACAATAACCCCATAAATGTTTGGATTTATTCCTAAACCAGATAAAGTTCGAACT
>JABCSY010000094.1 GCA_018238625.1 Promethearchaeota archaeon | reverse complement strand
TTATGGAACTCGCAATTGACAAATCCGAAGTACTTAAACGTAGATTTAGACATTGTGCAGGTCGTTCTTTAATGATTTTACGTAATTATATGGGCAGAAGAAAACGTGTCGGTAGGCAACAAGTTAGTTCAATGATATTAATGAATGCTTTGAAAAGAATAATGAAATTACATCGGCAGCAAAAGCTTATCGCCAGGTTCAGGTTTTCTATCCCAAAAGCACTTTTGCAACATCATCTTTGATTAAATCAGCTTTAATGTATAAAAGCCTCAAAGAGTATGATGTTGCTGCTGAAAATGGATACAATTTATATTTATGCGGTCATACTCATGGCGGGCAGATATGCCTGCCTGGCGGAATTCCCATAATTACACACCAGTTTGAAGGAAGAAAATTTTATAAAGGTTTATGGAAACACAATTCTATAACCGGATATACAAGTTGCGGATGTGGTGTTTCGGGTATTCCGCTAAGATTTTACTGCCAGGGTGAAATCACAATTTTTACATTACGAAAAGGAGAAGCAGACATAATACTTTAATTTCAGTTTCGTTAATTTTATTAATTTAGCAGCAATCAAAATAATTTCATGTCTAAAGCAGAAGATAAATATAGTAAAAGACGCCTTAAAAGTTCTTATATAACTACAGTTGTCAGTATTACACTGGTTCTTTTTATGTTAGGTATGCTGGGATTAATAATTTTGCATGCAAAAAAACTTTCGGATTATGTAAAGGAAAATATCGGGTTTTCAATAATTATGAAAGAAAATGTTAAAGAAGCCGGTATTATTCAGCTTCAAAAAACCCTTGACGCCTCTGATTACGTGAAATCAACCGAATATATTACTAAAGAAAAAGCCGCCGAAGAACTAACAAAAGACCTTGGTGAAGATTTTATTGATTTTTTAGATAATTACGAAGAATCAGTAAATGACAAGGGGGCTTTAAATCAATTATACGAGGATGTAAGCAATTACGAATTTTTAATCGATGAGAGTAAAATTATAAGGGGTTCCTTAGAAGATTACGATGATTCTTCAATTGATATCGAGACATCATTAATATCTATTGACGGATTTAGTTCCAAGAAAAAAAATGCGGAAGAGTTCATCGTTAAATTGCAAAACATTGGAATTGAAAATATTGCAAGAGAATTAAAAAAATTGAGAGAGCAGGGAGATCAAACTAAACTCAAAAATTACTTTAATAAAATAAAGAACCAATTTAGCATACTTCAAGGGCAAGGAAAGTTTTTCAACAATTTTTTAGATGCTATTACTAATGAAAAAGCTAAAGTTGAGAAAGAAGATAAGAGATATGATAAAATTACAGACCTGTTTTTAGACGTTTTTGATACAAAAGAGGATAAAGAATCATATAGCAGTATTCTAAAAAATTTCTATGGATTAAAGGTAAAAATTAAAGCAAAATTAGAAAAGGTAGATAAAGATAACCTTGATATCGTTTTTATAAAAACCAAATACAGCGATTTGAAGGAGAAGATCGTTTATATTGGGATGTTATACGAGCGATTAAGAGAAGTTGAAGCAAAGACGAATGTTCTTGAAAAACATTTATATAAGTTTAAAGAAATAAAGCAAAAGCTTGAAAACAATACATTGGCAGTATTAAAATTAGGGGGTTATAGAGGTAATAATTGTCTCGATTCGTTAAATCGCTTTTATTTACATTTCAAAGATGAGGAAAGCAAAAGGGCTTTAGAAGAGATTAGGCCTTTAATGCGAGAAATTGTTGAGGAGGAAGTTAACTTGCTAAGAACTAACCCTCCAACAAATAATTATGGTTTTAAAGAATATATAGCAAGATTCGAAAGGTATACAAATAAATTAATGATTATAAAGAATCACAATTTAATAAAGACTCTCGAGGAAGGACTGTTTTTCTTATATGAAATTAGCGATCCTGATGCACATAATAGGGCTGAGGGATTACAAAATTATATAAGAGCGAACCCTGATCTCTTAGAAAAAAAACCTTTATTCAATCCACTTTTAATATCCTTGTACCTTAATCCAACCTCTTTCATATTTGCTTTTAATATCTTCCCTATCTTAGGTACATACGAACTTAAACAACTGTACTCCTCATCTAACTCCCTAAAATTATCCTGCTTCCTCTGCAATCTAAATCCTATTTTTTTAGCAAAAATAGAACTATAATAAATCCCTAACTCTAATACATAACCGCTAGACCAAACCTTAACTCTTTCCGTTGGACCAACTGTATAATTATAAATACGACTAATTTCGCTTTTTTCAGGTCTTTTTCGGTTATCAGTTATCTATACAAGACTTTATAACCTTAGGAATTTCTTCTTATTTTTAATGTAATCTTCATTTGCAACTTGATAATCGTCATTTCGTCCGATATCTAACCAATATGAATCATGAGGATATCCCTTAATCTTGTACTTCTTTTTAATCCCGTCAATCATTAGCTGATCAAACCCATACGCCTTATTTTTAGGTAAAGCATCAATAACTTTTTTGTTTAAAGCATATATGCCCATGCTTACATCAAAATAGTATTTTGGTTTTTCTATAAACTCGAAGATTTCTTGATTTTCATTATATTTAAGAACTCCAAAATCGATTATGGATTCTCTTTTAAAAGTAGTAACTGAAATATCATTTTTATTATCAACATGCCACTTAAAAAATTTCGAGTAATCCAAATCTGTTAAAATATCACCGTTCATAACTAAAAAATTATCTGGTAAATTTTCTATTAGTGTTAAGGGACCTATTGTATTTAATGGGATCCTTTCCACTGAATAATCAATCTTCAGGTCCCATTCACTCCCATCGTCAAAGAAAGCCTTTATGATCTTTGCCATATAATTTACTGCTATTGTGATATGGTTAAAACCATTTCTTTTTAATTGCTTTAAAATTATTTCTAATATTGGCATTTCTCCTCCAATTGGCATTAAAGGTTTTGGTAAAGAATAAGTATATGGTTTTAATCTAGTACCCTTACCCCCAGCGAGTATGATAGCTCTCATCTTTTTATCCTCTCACAACAGAAATTAAAAAATTTATACAACTTATAGATATAATGAAATTTTCTAAATGAATTTTCTTCTAAATGTGGTTATAAATAACAAAAAAAATTATTTAATTCTTGTCATATTAATTTAAATTGATGTTTTCAAGATCATTAACCGATTTAGAACAAAGAAGTCTTAAATCTGTTGAAAAGTTTCCACAATCATTGAGAAGATTTGTAGAGCACGGTTATAGAATAGTACCCCTTCCAATTAGAGAGGGTCAGATATTTCGTAATTGGAAAAAATTCTTAGATGAAAGTCAATGGTGGAGCAAGAGCGAAATAGAAGAATATCAACTTGAAAATTTATCTAAACTATTAAATCATGCGTGCAAAAATGTTCCTTACTATCGTTCGTTATTCAAAAGAGAAGGGATTAAACCTGCTGATATTGATGATTTTGATAAATTATCACTGATACCTCCTCTAACAAAAAACATCATAAAAAATAATTTAGATAAGCTGAAAGCTCAAAATTATTCGGAATCAAAATTCAAGCTAACTGCTACGAGTGGATCGACAGGCGTGCCTACGGTTTTCTATCACGAAAAGGGGAAATCTAAAGCCATAGAACAAGCTTTCCATTGGAGATATAGAAATACGATAGGGGTCAAGTATTCTGACGAATATATTTATTTGACTGGAATAGTAACTAATCTTAATAGATTTGACGAAAAAGTTTCATGGTCTAAATATTACATTCCGTATCGAATTTTAGTGTTATCATCTTTCCACTTGAACGATTTTTATCTTAAAAGATATGTAAAATTAATAAGAAGTAGACCAAATTCAATCTTATTTGGATTCCCATCAAATTTATATGCTTTGGCAAAATACCTTGAGAAAAATGAAGAAACCTTAGATAACATAAAACTTACTCATACTGGTTCAGAAAACTCGTATCCTTATCAAAGAAGCTTAATGGAATCACAATTTAACTCTCGAGTATTTGATCATTATGGAAACGCAGAACTTTGTGCCCTATTTCATCAATGTGAGCAAGCAGACCTGTATCATATCGTTCCAGAATATGGCGTTTCAGAAATAATAAATCAGCATGGAAAAGTGGCAAAAAATATGGGAGATATTGGAAAATTATACGCAACAAGTTTAACTAACTATATTTTCCCCTTTATTAGGTACGATACAGAGGATATTATTGAATATTCAGGTAAATCTTGTAAGTGCGGAAGATCTTTTTCAACAATAAAGTCAATTCAAGGTAGGATACAGGAATTTCTTGTGGATAGAACAGGCATTAAGATGTCTTTAACGGGAGTTATCGGAGCATTACATGGTATGGTTTTTAAAAACATGGAAAAGTTTCAATTTTTCCAAGAGGAGAGAGGAGAAACAATTTTAAAAATTGTTAAACGGGATGCATTCACAAATCTCGATAAAGATTCCATATTGAAAACCTTATATTCAAAAATGGGTAAAGATATTAATATTAAAATTGAATTTGTTGATGACATTAAAAGAACAAGCAGAGGAAAATTTATTTGGGTCGAACAAAAGCTTTCCATATGATATTAGCGATTAATTCTGTAATTTAAACAATATTGACGAATTTTCCTTTAAGGAACCAATACATTCGCTTAATTCGTCGATGTTACTAAATTGTTTCTCCGTAAATTTAAAAAAATCAAGATTTATTCTATTTTTAACAATAAGATCAATAAAATAATACAAATTCGTTTTGTATTGCCATCTTACATATGAATAAGGATATTTAATCCCCCTAATATAATTTGGATCTTCTAATCCCTCGTCATAAATATTAAATTGAGTAAGCTCGTATTTTCTTTCAATTTTACATCCATTTAGAAAATTTGCATTTTCAGTCGCTCCGGGTGAAATTAGAGCTATATCTACCGTTGAAGGTATCAGTTCATAGGCTTTTTTAGATGATACAAATACTTCTGCCCCTGAAAAGGCAAATAATTTCTCTAAAAGAGTAATAAAGAAGTTTTCTCCAATTAACAATACCGTTTCACCTAATTTCGGACCAACCCTACGCATAATATTCATTGCGTGTAGCGCATAAGGTAAAACGAATATTAATCTATGGTTGTCTTCGTTTGGAATTTTCACCGTTAAATTTGACGATATTTCTAACTCTAGCTCTTGATTGGGAGAAAAATACCCTAAAAAATCTCCAATCTTATAATTATATACTTCGCTCCCTATTTCTCTTAAGATACCCGCGCAAAATATTGGCTTATTTAAAAAATCTTTATTAAACAAAAGATCGTCCGGTTGATTTGAGAATATCGCATATTTGTTTGAGATTTTAACCGGATCTAATATTGAAGTTGTCATAAGTAACCTAAGTAATCTTAATTCAATTTTATTGGTTTATTGGTTTTTATACTTTCAATTGTTTTAAACACTAATTCCATTGCTTGTAAAGCATCATCTTCAGTAACCAGAGCTTTTGTTAATCCTAAATTAGCTAAAATTACAGCGCTTAACTCGTTTTGGTGTCCTTTATCTTGTTTGTCTAATAGAATGTTTCCAAAACCAAAACCAGAGGTTTTCATTTTTTTAAAATCTTCAATTATTATTGCTGAATCTCCAGAATATATTTCGATACGCTCTTTGGGCATGTTTGGACCATTTAAATCCGTATATATTAAGTTAGCTATGGATCCATTTTGAAATCTTATCATAACGACACAACTATCGTATACATCTGTATTTTTATGACTCATTGCCCCTCCGAGAGCAAATATCTCGATCGGTTTTGAGTTTATTAAATATAGAATTAAATCAATAAAATGACAAAATTCACCAATAATAGGACCTCCCCCAGTTTTCGGATCAAATACCCAATGGCTTCCTGGTATGAATGAGCTAGCAATTCGATAATTTATTATTATTGGATTCACACGTTCTTTAATTAATTCCTTAACATTAAATATAAGTGGACTGTATCTTCGATTAAATCCAATACAATAGTTTAATTTAGTGTTTTTAACTATATCGTGTACATTAAGGCATTCTTGATAAGTAATTCCCATCGGCTTTTCAACATAAACATTTTTTCCCGCTTTAAGAGCTTCAATTGTGAATCTAGCGTGGGTATGATGTTGAGTATAAATAAAAACCGTATCGATATCTGGATCTTTAAGAATTTTTTTGTAATTTGTCGTTACATAATCAGGTCGATATTTATTCTTACAAATATCTGCAGACTTTTGCGATTTAGTCGCTATCGCTTTTATTTTGCAATTTCTATTTGGTAATAATAGGGGTAAATGGGTTCCTTGAGCGAAACTGCCACATCCTATTAAGCCAATTGTCAATTCTTTATTCTGACGTTTATCTAGGCTCTCAAATTGATCAATAAGCTTAACCTTTTTTTCTCCAGAAAATTTCAATAGTATTGCTATATTGTTTGTTGGGTCCTCTTCTAGCTTTTTATAAGCATTTTCTGCTTTTTCAGCAGGAATGATATCAGATATCAATGGAGAAACGTCAATCTTTTTCTCTGAGAGTAGCTTTAAAAATAATTCCATATTTCTCTGTTCTGTCCAAGGTACTAACTTTTTAGGATAATCAAAACCCTCAAACTCATAGTATGGGTCATACCTACCAGGTCCATATGATCTTGAGATCAATAGATCAGCTTCTTTATAATATATCTTATTTCTATCAACACTAATTGGAAAGGCACCTAACATTACGATCTTTCCTTTGTCTCGGATTAATGAGACCGCATCATCTAAAGGTTTAGCTGATTTAGATGTAGCACAAATTATAATCGTATCTAGTAACTTACCGTTTGTGAATTTGTTGACAAGGTTTACGCTGTTATGATAATTCGGATTGCAAATATAATTAGCACCTAACTTTCTAGCCAGATTTAATCGTTTATTAATTAAATCGAACGCAATTACTTGAGCTCCACTTGCTTTTGCTAGTTGAATTGTAATTAACCCAATTAATCCTGTTCCAATTACTCCCACATATTCTCCAGCTACAACATTTGCTCTATGAATTCCATGAAGAGCTATTGCGCCCAGTGTTGAAAACGCAGCTTCTTCTAAAGATACATTTTCTGGAATTTTACACGTTAAATTTTTAGGCGAAAAAATCGCTTCTGCATGACTAGATCCCGCACAGGCTACTCTTTCTTGTGGCTTATAGATGTCTTCATTAGATTCCACTACTACGCCTGAACAACTATAACCCAAAGGTGAAAAATCTGAAAGTGGATTTTTGAAATTTTTTAAAATATTTTTTTCTTTATAAATTTTGAATAGTTTTAACAATCCTCTTAAGGAATGCTTTTTAAATTCATCAAACATTCTCCTACGTAAATATTTTGACGAAATAAATTGTTTAATTATAGAGGAATTATATAATCGTTTCCATTTTATTGCTGATAATTCGGTACCTGAACTAATCAACGCAAAACTGGTTTTTACAATGGTTCCTCTTGTTTGCAATTGAGGATCTCTGACTTCTTTTAAAACTATTTGTCCTTGTGGATTAATATAGAGTTTTTTCATAGGATTAGAGATTAAATTTATTATATTATAAGTTCTTTTAGCTGATGAGTATATAAATAAGCTTTGCTAAAAAAATATTGCGAGAAATTCTTTAGTACTAATTTAATTGGTTAATGACCCTAAATTCAGTAGTGATACTCACGCTATTTTTACTAGAAAAACTTTCAATTACTTGTATCTTTAGAACCGATATTTGGTGAGTCTCTCCATATTTGGGAGCAATTTCAGCACTTTCCAATTTATATTCAAAAATAGAATTGGAGGAAATGCTTAGCATTATCTCTTTATTTATAAGGACGCTATTCTTTCCTTTAAAATCGACATCTAACGATGTTCCTTCAGGAAAATGATAATTTAATTCTATTTTGTGTTTTTTATTATCCTTTTTTCTACTTTCGGGTTGAACTTTGTCTTTAACAATAATAGATCTTAAGTCTTTTGAAGCCAAAATTAACCTTTGAACTAAAAATCCGCTATATCCATCATGATTGCATAAAATTTGAATCAAATCATTACTCTCCACGACCTTTCTACTAGTCTTGGGTTTCTGAGTCCAACCAAACCAACTTGATGGTTTTGCTTGATTTTTATTATCAATTGAAATTACATTATGAGCTATGCTACCCCTGAAATAATTTCTTTCTTCCATTGATCTATTGTAAGATTTTGTTCCACTATCTATTAAAATATCTTTTCCGTTACAAGATAAAATTATATTTGATATTCCGCTATGAGAATGTGGTGCTCTTTGTGGACCAAAGTTTCCTAAATCGACAAATAAGTAACTCGATTTATCGCCCCATCCGTTTCTAAGAAGAAAATAACCTGAATTTTCGTAGTATATAACTTTTTTTTTTGGCTCATAGAATTCTAAAGAATCCACTGATTTCACCTCCTCGGGGCCAAACAGTAAGAGGGATATGGGAGATAATTTTTTAACGATATGTTTTAAGTCAGAAGATTTGAATAACACGCATCCTAAGTTTATTAAATCCAAATGGGACTTATCATTATAACCAGATAATAAAAGAACTTTTCCATTATCAACATCACCAACTAAAGGAACTTTTCCATTAGGTTTAACGATAACCGATAAATTTTTTACCATTTTCTTGATTAAAATCCCTTCAGGACTTTCTATTAAATCTTTGTTTAGTAGAAGAAAAATCATAAAAAATTCAAGTACAAATCTGTGGTAATTAACTGACTGCTCTATATGGAATCCATCAGGTCGTACCTGTAATAATATTTGCGTTTTTAATTTCTTGAATGAGATTTGTTCCCAGTTTTTTATTTTCTTGCAATCGTTAAATATATGAGAAAACAAATATCCTCCAAATAATTCGCCAATAGTATGATTGAACGATCGTTTGGTATAGAAAAATCGTAAATAATAAGCGTGTTGAAACATAGATCGAAAAATAATCTTGAAAA
Source organism: Promethearchaeota archaeon (assembly GCA_018238625.1). Classification (GTDB taxonomy): domain Archaea; phylum Asgardarchaeota; class Lokiarchaeia; order Sigyniarchaeales; family SOKP01; genus SOKP01. The sequence continues at coordinate 7,214 of JABCSY010000094.1, read as the reverse complement.
ATTGAGAATTGTTGATTATTTCTGAGTTTTTAAAAAAATATAGCGAAAATATCCAAGAAGTTAAACGGATCGAAATTTCTAACCCAGAAAACCAATTAATTCCAATCATTGGTGGATTGTGTCTTATCCAGTGTAAAATTATTTCCTTAAATTTGAGAGCATATTTCTCATCTTGCGTGTAATAATAAGCAAACCCCAAATACGTCAAAAATAGTTGTCTGTTTAACTCCCAAACATATTTTACATCAACATTTTGATTATTAATTTTTGGTATAATATCTAATTGGTTAGATTGAATCCTACTCCAATTGTAATTTTCTGCAAAACCATAGTGCCAATTTATACCTTTTTCGAATTTTAATTGCTTTTCGAATATTTGAAAGTCATTCTCAATAATACAATTAGCATAATCAATGAATTTATTCTTCTCTATAGTGCATTTTTTGTCCAAGATATTAATTATATCTGAACGGCTTTCTATATTTGAATAATAAAAGATATTTTTTTGAAAAAAGATCTTAGATAACTCATCAATAGATATATTATTTCCTATAAATTTATTGTAAAGGAATTCTGAAGATTTTGAATTGCGTAAATATCTCCTACGTTTATAAATTATAGGAATTTGAACGAATTTTTCGAATAGGATTTTATAATAATTTACTAAGTTAAAGTAATTTAAAGGTCTAAGATATTTCAAAAATTCGAGTTTACTCATAATAATTCACTTAACTATCTTAAATGGTCCTCTTTAGTAAATTTAGCAAAAATTATCTCAATTTCTTTAACTCTATTATCCCAAGTATATTGACGCAGTTGTTCTGGATAGATGTTTGACTCGATTCGGTTTTCTTTTAAACCACTTATTATTTCTTCAAATCTTTTTAGTCCTAATTTCAAATCATTAATTGGAATGGTGTAACCTAGATTGTTCTTTTCTAAAAAATCTGCTGTATAAGAATCATCTCTCCCCAAATAGAGTATTTTTTTCCCCATGCTTAAATATTCCCACACTTTAAAACTTAGAGTAGGATAATTAAGGTTCTCTCCCACATGCAAAGCTAAGGAAGAATTAGTAATTTGATCTAAGCAGATATCCCGAGGTACAAATCCATTTAAATCAAAATTGTTGGAAACTTTGTATTTTTCAATTAAATATTTTAATTTCTTGTTATCATACTTGCCAAAAATATTTATTTTTAAAGACATTCCCTCTAAAAAACCACTCTCTTGAGATTTAGATACTATTTTGATTAACGGTTCAAGGTCCCTTCGACCGTATAGATTACCCGTGAACGTAAACGTGATTTCTTTAGAAAAATCTTTTTTTTGAGGGATCACTCTTAAATCTTCAATATTAATACCATGGGGAATTACTTGAATTTCTGTGTTTTTGATTTCAGTTGAGAAATTTGTCCTTAAGAACGTTTTCATACCATTACTGATTGCAAAAATCCCATCAGCCGTTTTTAATATTTTTTTTTCAATGTATAAATAAAAATTTTCCACCGAAGATGACATTGTCCCTTTCAAATAGGGGTTATAGGACCATGGATCCCTGTATTCAATAATTAAAGGAATTTTAAAGATTAACTTCAAAAAATATCCTAATATTAAAGTAAAAAATGGAGGCGCGGAAACATATATCAACCTAATATCATTCTTTCTAATTTGTCTTTTGCAAGCAAGGAATGCTAATGGAATCCAATGGAGAAAAAGAATAAGATTCAATAATTCAAAGTATAATGGTTTTTTTCGAATATTTGAATTCACACTTTTTATTGCGAAACTGAGGTTGAAAACACTCGTGTTATTTATTAGGGGAGACTTAACTTTGTGTAGTAAATTTATATCCTTAAAAGCATTTTTATTCGATTTTGAACTTACTACAAAGATCTTATATCCATTATTCACTAATCTTTTTGAAACTTCTGCGGCTCTAATGCTCAAGATTTTGCTAAATGGGGGGAAATGGTATGAAATAAACAATATTTCTTTTAGCATGGTTAACTATTTTTTATTTTTAATAAGATTGATAAATATTAAAGATAATACGAAAATTAAAAATTTTTCTTATTAGAAACTATAAAGCAATTTATTGATAAAATAAAAAAAAAAAGAATATATATTTTGGAAGTTTTATTTTCTCTTCGATAATATTAATAGTACTACGCCTATAACGGCTAATGTTCCGCCTCCAGCACCTAGACTCATAAGGAGTGTATTTCCAAGATCATATGGTTCCATCGGTAAGCCCAATTCCTCTTTTGCTAACTTATTTACGATTATATCCCTAAATTTTGGTAGCCAATCAAGAATTTGGGTCATTTGCGCAGCAGAAATACCACCATTATTAGTTCTTAAATCATCATATGTAGTACTGGATGATTCTGCCTGATACCACTTATTTATTCCACTTGCAGTTACGAGTGAATATTCGCTTGTATTATCCCAGAGTGCAGCACATTGTAAAACTGTTAAGCCTGTTGAACCTTCTGTTAAGCCAACTTCGAAGTAGGGAGGTCCTAGTAAAGGTGGATCAAGTTCAGCTAAAAATCCATCAGGTAAAATACTTAGACCTTGAATAGTACCGTTAGCCCATTGTTCATAAAATGAAACTTGAGCAAGTTCTGGTATAGTATATCCTGTTTCATACTCAATAAGCTGTGGAACTCGTACTGTAAGAAAAGCACCCAACCAGGCTAGAAGCGCTGTTAATTCACCAGCAGATATGCCAAACGTTGCTATTAATGTACCTTGAAGAGTCGCGTTTGAAATTGCTCCAAGCCAGACTAAGATACCATCCATATTAACAAAAGTAAGAGCATTCGCTTCATCCCATAAATTCATAGTTTCAGTAAGTGAAAGTCCACTAGGACTTGGTAATCCAACTTCGAAATATGGCGCACCCGCAAAGGAAGCACTAAGTTCATTTAAAAATCCATCAGGTAAAACTGCTGCCCCCTGTATTGTCCCATTAGCCCATTGTTCATAGAATGCGAGTTGTGCTAGTTCTGGTACGGTATACCCTGTTTCGTCAAAAAGCAAAAGTGGAACGAGATTAGTCATAAAATTCCCAAGCCAACCTAGTAGTATGGTTAATTGAGCTCCAGTGAGACTAAATGCTCCGATTAAATAACCTTGGAGGGTTACATTTCCTTGCATCGCACCAACCCATATTAAAATCCCACTATCGTTTACAAATGAGTATGGATTTGAACCATCCCAAAGAGCCATGCATGTGGGTACTGTAATGTTAGTGGGGTTTGGAACACCTGCTTCAAGACCGAAAGTATCTTCTGGTAGCGTATCCTTGAAGAGACTTAAATCAATTCCACCTTCGATAACGGATCCATTAGCCCACTGAGCGTAAAATACTAATTCAGCATACTGTTCTATGGTATATGGTGGTGAATATGTTGATTTAACCACACCATCCCATAGATAGTTTTTTATATAGCCCGCAAGATATTCAAGTTGAGTCCATGTAGCATTGTAAAGGCTTTGCATAGTTGCATTTAGCGCCTGATCACCTAAAGTTACGTTAAGGTAGAGTTCCATATAACCCAGAAGACCCTCCCCTATATCAAGATCTGTAATTAATCCTGGTAAAGGCCCCACGCCATATAGTAAATTATTTTGAGCAGTAACGGTATAACCAAGGTTTACCACATCAAAATCACCAGCTAGCGTATCGTAATAGTCTGAAACCCCTTGGGGCGTGCCATAAGTTGCTTGAAATGTAGGGCTATTAAAGAATTGTGCCTTAGCAGCAGGATAACCAATTGCACCAGCAACACCAGTTATTGTTTGGTTTATCACTATGGCTGCACCTGAACCGTTGATAATAAGCGGCAATGTGCCTACTGCCTCTTCCTTAAGAGCAAATAAGACAGCAGGAGTTGTAAGAACAGGCAGTTGTTCTTCTAAGGAAGTAAGTGCTCCGTCTTCAACACCCAAAAGTACATCTGGCGTACCTAAAACCGGTAGTTGTTCTTCTAAAGATGGAAGGGCTTCGTCTTCAACAGCTAAAAGTGCGTCAGGAACTCCCTCAGCAATTTGATCAACGAACATTTGGTTTACAAAAAATCCTGTTGGTATTAAACCACCACCAACAACTACTAAAATTATTCCTATTATTAATTTAGATTTGGACATAAATGATATTTTGTTAATTGTATATTTAACTGTTATCACAAATATCACAACTATCTAATTCAGATTTCGTTATATTTTAACAAAGATAATAAATTAATAAGAAGAATATTAAAATCGTATCAAAAAAGAAGAAAGAAACTAAATAATTATTAGATATAACTTGATAATGTGATATTATAAAATTAAAAATTATAAAGCAAATTACTAAGAAAGAGAAATTTATAATGAATTTACAACTTGAGAGGTTCTCGTTCATAAAAAATAGTAATTATTATAAATTTACAAGGGATATTCTCGTACCTTTCGGTTTTAAAATTATTTCCAGATTGTTTCGGGGCGATATTGACGAGGACCTAATTATTATGGGCGCTTATGGGGGCAATACATATTTAGGTAATACGCGCACACTATTTGAATTCTTATCTAAGCATTCAAATTATCGAGTAGTATGGATGGCCAAATCAAAGACTTTAGTCAAAGAGCTTAAAAAAAACGGTTATAATGCAATTTACTCGTTAAATATTAATGCAATTAGACTATTGAGAAAAGCAAAATTTATTTTTATTACTCAAGGAATTTACGATTTATTACCAATAGAAATATCTCCTGACACAACAGTTATTCAAACTTGGCATGGAACTCCAATTAAAAAAATAGTTCTTGACGAAACAGTTAACTATGTATATACAAAATGGGGCAATATCTTTAAATTAAAATTGAAATACGATCAATACATAGATTTCATATTAACTCCAACAACGGGCGACTTAGAACATAAGAATTTAAGCTCAGCATTTGATGTCCCTCTAAATAAAATTCTTAATTTAGGATATCCAAGGCACGATATCTTATTTAACAAAGATGGGGAATTTGTAAAAACTTTAAAGAAAAAATTTGAAATAGCTGAAGATTTTAATAGAATTATACTATATTGCCCAACATTTAGAGACTTTAAAACTTCAGGTTTTAAAATCTCGAATAGAGATTTGAAAGATTTAGACGATACGCTTAAGGAAACTAACTCGCTTTTTCTATTGAAAGGCCATCCTTTTGGAAACTTGTTCGATCATCAAGATTATGTTAATATTAGAAATATCTCAAAAGAAGTAGACATTCATGAGCTATATTTAATTTCAGATGTATTAATAACTGATTACTCTTCAACAATGGTTGATTTTTCTTTATTAGATAAACCAATCCTATTATTTCCATACGATCTGGAAGAGTATGCTAAAAAACGAGGCATGTATTACGATTTAAACGATATTGCGCCTGGACCTATGTTATTTACTATTAACGAATTAATTGAAGCACTAAGAGATATTGATGAAATTGAAAAAATATACGCAGAAAAACGAAGGATAATAAGAGATCGCTTTAACAAATATGTAGATGGTAATTCTACAAAAAGAATTTTAGACTTTTTAAAAATTAAATATACATAATTACTTCATTTATTTAGTGCTCCACTTTTTAACCTAAAAATTATTTAGAAATAATATTTTTACATTACTATAGAAAATATGAGTTTTAGAAATAGAATCTCCCCGGAAAATAGAAGGAAATCTCTGAAAAATCTGTTAAAAGAGAAAGACTTAATAAGAGTCATTGAAGCACATAGCGGTCTTAGCGCTATAGTTGCAAACAACGTAAAAGAACAAGTTGGTAACGAGATTTATGAATTCGACGCAATTTGGGAAAGTAGTTTGACTGATAGTGCCGCAAAAGGATATCCTGATGCTGAAATAATCGGACCCGAATCTAGATACGAAACAATTCGACAAATTTTAAACAGCTCCCATAAACCATTAATCGTGGACGGAGATACTGGTGGAGAAGCGACTAATTTCGAATATTTCGTTCGAAGCTTAGAAGACATGGGCGTTTCGATGGTTATAATAGAAGATAAAAAGTTTCCAAAAAGAAACAGCTTAGAATCGGGTTCAAAACAGACTCAAGAAGATCCAGACGTTTTTGCCGTCAAAATAAAAAGAGGAAAAAAAATCCAACTGTCCCAAGACTTTATGATCGTCGCTCGGATCGAAAGCTTCATCTCGGGGTTAGGATTAGAAGACGCTCTCTTTCGGGCTAAAAAATATCTAAAAGCTGGAGCAGATGGTATTTTAATTCACTCTAAAATAGACAACCCTAGCGAAATATTTGAGTTCGCTAAAGAATACAAAAAATTAACAGACGAATTAGGATTTAGAAAGCCACTAATATGCGTCCCAACGACATATAATATAATTACCGAAGAAGAACTAAAAGGATATGGGTTTAATGTCGTTATTTACGCCAACCAATTATTACGCTCCGCTCATAAAGTCATGCAAGAGACGGCTCTAAAGATTTTGAAAAATAAAAGGGGTTTTGAAGCCGAATCGATGTGCAGCCCTGTAAAAACAATATTCGAAGACGTTGGGTTTCTAGAAGTAAAGAAAAAAGATATGAAATATACAAAAGGAAGAATTAGAGTTATTATACCCGCTGCGGGGAAGGACCCTTCTTTTGACACTCCAAAATCTTTAATAAAAATAAAAGGCAAATCAATACTCCAAAGACAAATCGAGACTTTAAATGCGTGTGGAATTAAAGACATAACCGTAATAAGAGGCTATAAGAAATCACTTTATAACGTTGATGGCGCAAAATATATCGATAACGACGAGTATGATAAGTCTCATATATTGTTTTCCCTATTTAAAGCGGAAGACGATATGACCGATGGATTCATATATCTGAATTCAGATGTTCTATTCGATCAACAGATCATTAATAACTTGTTAAACGCCAAGAAAGACATAGTTTTAGTCGTAGATAATTCTTACGCCTACCATAAACACGATATCGACAAAAAACTCGATTTAGTTCTAACGAAAAATAAACCGCTAAAAGAAAGAAGAGTCCTACATCAGAAGGATAACGATATCGTGAGAATTGGAAAAAACATAGATAAAAAAATGGCTGATTACGAATATATCGGAATTGCCTATTTCTCGGAAAATGGAGCCGATATTAGCAGAAAGATATTTCACGAATGCAAAAAAAATCACGTT
>JABCSY010000021.1 GCA_018238625.1 Promethearchaeota archaeon | reverse complement strand
CATTTTTCTGCAAGGTTAAAAATTTGTTTTTATAATATATTTGATAAATATTATTTCTTATATTGAAATTTAAATATTTTTAATAAAGATCTGATTATAAGTTTTTAGGTATTAGATTATGTAAAATATATATTTTAAACATATAAACGCTTCCTTGAAGTGTCGTAACCAGATGTGAGAATTGTTAATAAAATTCAGAATCAGAAACAGAAACTTTCCCATCTATATGGTCCTCGATCTTGGAGCGAAAATATTGCAGCGCTTTCTTCCTCTCCTCTTTAAATTCCTCCTTCCACCGCCACTCATCAGTTTCCCATGCTGCTGTCAGAAGAATTTTCTCTTTTAATTCTGGAGGAAGGATTGCTCCCGTCCTTAAAATGAAAACCCCAAGGATAAGGAAATCAAGGTATCCGATCTCGCACCGACTTAGAAGGACGTTTAGTTCGCTATATGGGTCCAACAACTGAGCGTTTAAATCCTCTCTAGTAGGTACCAGTTCTGGAAGGTCATCAGTGAGGAGGTTGAAGTTATCATCTTCAATTAAATTCTCGTATCCTTCAGAATCAAACCCGATAATTTCGAGTAAAGTCCATAAAGTGTCGGACTCGTCGTCTCCACTGAGGATGGATACATCGTCTTTTCCCAACTTGATTACCTTAATTATATTTATTAATAATAATAAATTAATTCAATTTAAAACTTTAGGGGGTCCAAAGGCTTATTAAACGAAGAACAAAAAAAACTGAAAAAATGATTAATTAAATTATTGAAAATGAGGTAAAAGTTTTTATCCAATTACATACTAATTAGATTTTTCCTCGGTAAGTTTTTTATTCTTGGGTCGTTGATAAACGAATCTATAGTTTTTATAAAGATTTCTCGATCCTCCTTAATATTTGGAGTTTCAATTGAGCAATAATTGCTAACATGATCGTTAAAAACTTGGGAATTAACGTTTTCTCCAAGGTTTTCAATTATATCTCTTTCTTCTTTTAGACATTCAACGGGAGATAATAATTCAAATTCTCCGTTTTTCCACTCCTTCCAAAGCGGAGTATTAGGTAATATATTTAGCGTTCTAAATCGAAAAATTGTGGGGTTAATTTCGGTTAAAACTCTAGCGGTTCCTTTAACGTGATCTTCGGAGTACTTCTTTCCGCCCAAACCAAGCATAACATATAAACTTAATTTAATTCCAGAATTTAAAACTCTCCTTCCTGCTTTAATCATTGATTCTGCGTTTGTGCCTTTTTTCATCATTCTCAAGATTTTACTGCTCCCACTTTCTAATCCCATGTAAACGATATCTAATCCAGCCTCTGCCAATTGTTTAAGCTCCTCGTCTGTCTTTCTCAAAATATCTAAGGCTTTAGCGTAGGAACTCACTCTTGGAACATTTTTAAGCCTTAATCGAACATATTTAATTATTTTAACTAGATAATCAGTGGGAGCTGAAGTAGGATTTCCACCAGCTAAAAAAACGGGATATCTATGATAATTTTTCTCGGCGTAGTAATCAATTTCCTTTAAAACATCTTTTAATGGTCTAATTGCATAATCTTGGATGTTGCCGTAAATACCTTTATATGTCCCACAAAAGCGACAACGATTCCAACTACAGCCTCCTGTTACAGCGATGAGCACGCTATTCGCTTCTACTGGCGGTCTTATAATTATTTGACTCGGAGGGACTTTAGAAAACATAACAATTCTACATTAATTAATCTTAGATTTTAATATTGCAAATTCAAATGCTATTATGTTATTTTAAGCCTTTTTTAAATAAAGATTTAAGCTTTATGTTTTAACGGCAATTTCATAAAATTTTTTTTTAATAGATAATTAATAATTTTATACAAGTTTCATCACATCTAATCACATTAGGATTTTTGGTTTAAATTGATAAGTACTAGTACCCAAAAGAAGGAAATCTTATATACGTGCAAAATTGTTATCGTTGGAGGGGCAAGTGTTGGGAAAACTAGTTTATTTAATCGATTTTGTTTTAATTCTTTCAATTTTGATTCTTCTATGACAATAGGTCTAAACTTCCATTCAATAAATTTACCAATTCATAAAAAAGACGTTGCAGAGAGCGTTCCAAAAAAATCGGGATTTATCATCAATTCTATTTTCGATTTTGGAGGTCAAGACCGTTTTAAACCCTTAATACCTAAGTTCTTAGGAGGTGCTAACGGGGCTCTATTAGTTTTTGACTTAATCAATCCCATATCGTTTGAGCAATTAAAATTTTGGTATGACCAATTATTAGAACACGCTGAAGGCTTAAAAATCCCTAAGATATTAGTAGGAAGTAAAAGTGATTTATTAGATTCATCCCCAAGAGATAAGATTATCCAAGAAGAAGTTATAAAGGATTTTGTTAAAGAAAAGGAACTGGATGGATTTTTTAAAACCTCAGCTTTAAAGAATTGTAACGTGCTTGAAGTATTTAAAGAGTTAAATAATATGATATTAAGACATAACAATACTTCTTATGTCGTGTCTTAAGAAAATTTTTTATTAAATTAAAAAGTCCTCATATAAATAAAATCGGAGAACTCATTAAAAAATACTTTCTGCTCTTTATTTAGATCAGGATAGACATTTTTTAGATAACCGCTTGCTTGACTAATTAAATTTTTAGAAAAGTGTTCTGCAATAATAATAGCGTTTGTTTCAGCGAAAACATCCATTACTTGTTTGACATCGTTTTTGTTCAATTCTTCTTCTTTATGGTAAATTTCATTCAAAATCTTTGATTGTTCTTCATCCGTATTTTGAACGGCTAATATATAAACGATCTTTTTTTTCCTTGATTTAATATCGTCCCGCATGTCAAGTATATCGTCACGAATCGCAAAGGCTTGGCCCATAAGGGTCATTGCTTTACTTAACGGATTTATCTGATAATGAATATTACCTTTAGCTAAGATTGCTCCAATTTTCGTTGATTTTTCCAATAAACTAGCCCTTTGCATTTCTGCGATATTTAAATATTGTTCTAAAGACATAGTTATATTGTGATAACTCATATATTCTTCGACTATTTGCCCTTTCATTAAATGATCCATTGCCGAAGTGTATTCATTTAGAGCTAATAGCTTTAAATTTTCGGGAAATTTTGAGGCTTTAATGATGTCAAAACCTAATAGATATCCTTGCGTACCACCTAATACGCTCATGTCTCTGCCATAATTGTTGATTAATTCGTCTTTATGTGGAATCTCTAAGTTCTTATAAACCATATTTAATTCGTTTTTAAGTTGGACATGAAAAGTAGGGTTACCTCTTCTTTCGAGATCATCATCCATAAGGTCGTCATGTATTATATGACCACTATGCAAGAGTTCTACGGCCAGAGATACTTTCCTAATGCTATCCAGTTGATTATCCAAATAAAGAGGGTTTACAATACCTATAAACGAAGCGATTAACAAAATGGGATGAAGTCGTTTCGCCTTTTTATTTAAAATAAATTCTTGAAGTTGTGTAAAAAAATCTTTTAGCAGAATTTCGTTCTCATTATTGTTCAAATACGAAAAATAATCTTCTAATTCTTTATCAATGGCAGCTTTCTCTACTTTTAGGAATTCTTCGATCATTGTAAAATCACTAAATTTTCTTAAACAGTTCGTATTAATATAGAATTAATAATAATATATCTTTTTGTGTGTTGTTAAACAACATTTTTATTATTATCTTACCAATATTTCTTAAATCTATGAAGTAAAATAAAAAAAGTGATTTTAAAATTCTAATAGCTGTCTTCTCGGATTCACATGATAATAAAAGCAATATAATAAAAGCAGTTTCAATAATCAACGATAAAGGCGTGGATGCGCTTATCCATTGCGGAGATTTTATCGCTCCTTTCGTGAAACTCTGGTTTGATAAGCTCAACGATTCGATTAAAAAGAATTTTTATGGCGTATTCGGCAACAACGATGGAGAACGCCTATATATGACGCAAAATTTAGGTCAAATATGTGTTTTTCCCCAAAACGGTAATGAACACATAATAGAATTAGGTGGAAAACGCATTTGGGTCTCTCATATGCCAAAACAAGAAACTATTGAAGCTTTAGCAAATTCAAAAAAGTTTGATATAATCTTATCCGGCCACACACATATAGCAGTTAATAAAAAATATGACAACGGGGTGTTAGTAGTTAACCCGGGCGAAGTTTGTGGCTATTTAACGGATAAGCCTACTTTTGCTATCGTTAACACTGAAACTTTAGAAGCTGAAATTATTGAAATATAAACTAAAAAAATTTACAATTTTTCTTAATTTTTTTATATTTAGTAAGATTTAATCTATATATTATGAGTTTACACTTACCCTTAGAAGGCATAGTCGTTATAGATTTAGCGAGGATGCTACCCGGTCCTTACGCTTCAATGATCTTGGGTGATCTTGGAGCTGAAGTTATTAGAGTTGAGGACCCGAGATATTTTTACGGTAGTCCGCCACCTTTTTTTCAGAAGGGTAGGTACCGCGAAAGCGCTTTTAATTCGATACTAATGAGAAATAAAAAATCTATTACGCTAAACTTAAAAAAAGAAAAAGCGTTAGAGGTATTTTATAAGTTGGTGGAAAAAGCTGATGTAGTATTAGAGACTTTTCGACCAAATGTAACGAAAAAATTAAAAATTGATTATGAAACGCTTTTTAAAATAAATAAATCTATAATATATTGCTCTTTATCTGGATACGGCCAATATGGTCCTTACGAACAAACAGCAGGTCATGATTTGAATTATATTGGTATTTGTGGTATGCTAGATCTAAATAAAGAAAGAGAATTTTTAGGAAAAAAAGACCAAGAAAGAAAGCCCCTTCTTCCAGGTGTACAAGCAGCAGATATTGGTGGAGGGTTAGTTTCGACGATAGGTATCCTTGGGGCATTGATGGAAAGAAATAAGAACCCTACCAAAGAGGGCCAATATATAGATGTTTCCATGACGGATTGCGTTTTTTCTTTCATGCCAATGGCGGCGGCCTTTCACTTTTCTAAAAATTTAAATGACGGAACTACTAATCCAGTAAATCCTCTTCACGGTGAGGTTCCAGTCTATTCGATTTATAAGACTAAAGACAATAAATATTTATCCGTTGGCGCTATTGAATTAAAGTTTTGGCGTGGAGTGTGCGAGGGGCTTGGACGTGAAGATCTAATACAGAAGGGGAATGCTCTAGGGGAAGAAAAAGAGAAAGTATTTCAAGAAATTCAAAAAGAATTTTTAAAGAAAACTCAAGACGAATGGATGGAAATTTTCGCAAATAAAGACTCGTGCGTTATGCCAGTTAAAAACTTTGGCGAAGCTTGCGAAGACCCACAAATTAAAGCGCGAAACATGGTTGTTGAGATAGAACACCCCATATTTGGGAGCATCCAAAATATTGCTTCACCAATCAAATATTCTCGCACGCCTTTATCTATAAGAAGCCTAGCTCCAAAAATGGGGCATAATACCAAAGAAATTCTTCAAATGCTCAATTACACTGAAGAAGAAATTAAGGCACTTAGAAAAACGGGAGCTATATAGAGATCAAAAATTTATCCCAAATCTTTTTTAACATATTTTGATATTATAATAATTATCAATTAAGTAATCCAATAAATGTGAATTTAAATTGTCAAATTTAGAAAAACAAGGTAAAGTTAAAAAAAAATCTAAATATATCCTCGAACCCCCTCAACGTAAGGTTTTTATAGAAAAAATTCTTCCAACCTTGCTAATTGGTTCGATTATTTGGTTAATAGGTGAAATAGTATTCAGTTATTTTTTTTCTGAAGCCCAACTCACAGGAGCATTTCTAGTATTTTACATTTCAATGATAGTTGTTGACGCGGTCTTGTTTTTATTATTGTACTTCGTTGCGAAATCTAATAAGGTTCTACTCGGGCTCCTAATATTTTTCTTGTTCTGTTTTATTGCGGGAATTATTAGCATACCAATAGTTATTTTTACTGAATATTTACCTCAAGTCCATATGTTTGTTTCATTAGCAGTTGGAGCGAATTTGATTGTTTATTTAATGGCACTTTCTTTAAGAGACAGGTATTTTGCTAAGGGATATATATGGGCTCATATTGGACTTTTTATATTTGGATTTTTAATAGTAGAAATTGTTTTTATTATTATTTTTAGCATTGGAAACTATTTACTAACAATTCCAATTACATTTGCTTATATTTGTGTAGTTGTTTTGACGGTAATGTTTTATGGAGCAAAAGCAGTAAAAAAAGCAGATAAAATCCCTTGGTTATTAGTAGCTTATAAAATAATAGGAATGTTGCTTTTGGTTATAATCTTAGCCATGGTATTTGTAGCTATTGTACTTATTATTATAGCGCTGGCAATTATCTGTGGTGGAGCAGGTGGCGACCTCTCAGGTCTTAGTTCGATAGGGGGCGGATCAAGTAAAAAGAAGAAAAAAGAAAAATCGTATTAAATAATATTAAAAATTATTTTTTTTATATTTCTTTTCTTAAATTTTATCTAAGACATAATTTTATTTAAGAACACTTTTATAATATTTTAAAGAAATATGGATTCACTAATCTAAGTTTAAATAAAGTGGAACTATGACGGAAGGACCTAATAAGAACTATGATGACAAAAAAGAGGAGAGCGAACAAATCGAGCCAGAAATTAACAAGGAACAAGTAAAAGAGCATATAGAGGTAGAAAAAACGGGTAAACCCGTAATTCTTAGGGCTGAAGCATACAAAACAATAATTTTATACGCTAGTAGATATGCAAATCAGGCAATTCCTTCAAGCGATTGGAAAGAAATCTACGGTATTTTAATTGGTTATTCTGACGATGAATTTGTATATATAGAACATGCAGAAGCTCTCACGTTTGGTCACGATACAGATGTTCAATTAGACGAAAGACATTATGGATTTATTGATGAAATACAGCGAAAATTAGATAATGACGAGGAAAAGAAAGATTATTACATGATTGGTTGGTTCCACTCGCATCCAGGGTTAAATCTCTTCTTTTCTTATGTAGACTTGATAAATCAGTTAGGGTTTCAACAGAGCAATGACGATTTCGTTGGGCTAGTATTTGATCATACTCTTCTTGGTAAAAAAAGAGAAGAAAATATAAATAATAATATATTAACTAAATACGATACTGGATTTGAGATTTATAGATTAACTGATATTACAATTGATTCAAATTCGGTTGAATTTGAAAATAACTATCATAAAGTGGATTACATTGTTAAAGGTTTAAATAAATTCTTTTTTGCAAATCTTCTTAATGAGTTATCTTCTTTAGCTTTTGCAGGAAAACCACTTCAAGAAGCTTATAAAGAAAAATCTAAACTAGAATCAGGATATAGAGATATAGACGAAGTGTTTGATAACTCAAACAACGATTTATTTAAAAAGAATCTTGTAGACATCCCATTATCGGAAGATGTTCAATTTAATGTTAATAACATATATTACGATACAAGTATGAGTAGTACAATTGCAAAAGAATCTGCTGAAAAATTGATTTACGAAGGAAATCGAGCTTTTGAAAACAAAGATATGTTTACAGGCATAGAAAAATATCGAAAAGGTATTGAGAAATACAAAGAGATTAATGACACGAATCGATTATTGGATTTGTTAAGAAAAGTATCGAGAGTGTGTATTACAAATAATCATCTAGTGCTTGCTAGAGAATTTGCTGAAGAATTATATAAAGTAGCAGAGATAAACAACCAAACTTTTTATCAAGGTATCGCAAATTACATAATAGGTTACATACTTTTAAAGGAAAGAGATTTAGATGTTTTAGAATTCGGTCTAAAAAAAATTGAAGATGCAGCTATAGAATTTATCGAAGTTAAAGATTTTGCTGGAGCTGGAATGGCTTTTGATAAAATTGGGTCAGTATACGAAAAAAAAATAAAAAACATAGGTAGCGCTTGCCTTTTTTATAGAGAAGCAATAGAAAATTACAATAACGGTTTAATTTATAGCCACCCTTTAAGGATTACACCTTGGAGTAAACCCGAAGTACTTGTTGACAAAATCATAGGACTGAGAGATGTTATCGAAGTTTTACTGTCAGATATAGAAGACCTTGATACAAAGCAGAAAATAATTAACGATTTAAAAAGTATTACTTACAACTTCTAATTTCTGATTTTAAGACAAAAGTAATAACAATTCTTTATTTGGACAATCAAAAAAATTAAATTTTAAGAAATATTTAATCTATTACATACTTCTTTTGTTGGTTGATTTTTATTCCACGTAGAAAACAAAAAATTAAATATTCGAGAAAAATTGCTTGCAAACATCTCGCTTCTATGGGAGATATCTCAAATAACTTGCAACCACTTTGTTATTGCGCAGAGAGAGACTTAGTCCTTGGTAAAAGAGCATATGTGTGTCAGGTTTGTAAGTTATACATACAAGCAACTAAGAAAGTTTCTGAGGTTTATGAAGAAAGTAGAAGAGAAGCAGAGAAAAAAATAAAGGAGAAAAAGATAGAATTAGAAGAATATGAACTCGCAGAACTTGAACATGATGACGAAATGGATTTATCACTCGATGAATTTGAAGAAGATGATGAAGAAGAAATTCCCTTAAAATTCGAGAAAAGAAAAGCTGGTAAATCCGAATCTGAAGATTTTGGTGATATGGAATGTCCATTCTGTGGCGAAGTAGTTGGTGATATTAGAACGCACATAAAAGACTGTGAATTTGCGCCTGATGATGTAAATATAAAAGATATCTTGCCTACCAAAACGAGGAAGAAGAAAAAGCCAGGGACTGCAGCAGGGGGAGTGGCTAAAAAAAAGCAAGCATGTCCTTATTGTGGAAAGGAATTCATACGATTAGGACGTCATCTTAATTCCTGTCCCAAAAAACCTAAAGACGCGGATGCGAATAAAGATGATGCAAAAACAAAGTAGGATTTTGAACAAATAAGTAATAACCTTCAAAGACTATAAGTTATATCACACTTTTTTCTAAAATCGGATATGACAAGTAAAGAAATAATCTATTATTGTGAACCTGTATTTAGACCTCCATCGGAAGGAAACTCTCTATTGATCCAGCTGACCGAAGGGTGTACTTTTTCTTGTGATTTTTGTATGTCGAATCTTAGAAAAAAATTTATTGTGAGATCAATTAAAGAGGTTAAAAAAGATTTAGATATAGGGGCAAGTAAGCATTATAGCTCGTTAGTGCGTAAACTATTCTTTTTAGACGGGAATGCCATGGTAACACCTGCAGACAAGCTCATAGAACTTACGACTTATGCCATGAAAGTTTTTCCAAAATTGGAAAGGGTAGGAGTTTACGCTCACGCTAAAGATATATTAAAAAAGTCTGATAAGCAATTAATGGCATTATCGGAGGCGGGATTAAAAATCGCATATGTAGGGTTTGAAAGCGGATATGATAAACTCCTTAAGGACGTTAATAAACACGCCACAAAAGCGGATTTTATTGATGCTTCAAAAAAATTAATGAAGGCAAATATTACTTTATCAGCCACCTTTATTAATGGGCTTGGAGGAGGAAATAACGAAGAAATCTCTAAAGCTCATGCGCTTGAGTCGGCAGATTTAGTTAATAAAATTTGCCCTGATGATGATAGAATATGGTATATCGCTTTTTTGTCTCTAATGACGCCTCCTGGAACAATAATGTATGAGAGAAAAAAGCGTGGAGAATTTAAGGAAATGAATTCAAAAGAGATTTTATTAGAATTGAAGATGTTCATAGATAGTATTAATTTTAAAAATAAAGAAGCAAATTGCATCTTCAGATCGAACCACGCCTCAAATTATTTACCAATTAAAGGAACTTTAGAGAAAGGAAAAGCTAAAATATTAGAAACTATTGATTATGGATTGAGTCATAAAGAATTTTTAAGATCGGAAAATTATCGAGCTTTATAATTTAAATTATCTTTTAAAAAACACTTCTTTACTATGTACTACATATTTTTTGATCGGATTTTTAGGTTGATTTTGGATGAAATTAATAATATCTTCAATCCTCTCAGGAACAATTGATAATTGCTCAGAAATCTCATTTATTGTTAGTTTTTCGAATTTTTCCGACATTTGTTCAAATTGCATTAGGAGTAAAGTCTGATAAATGTTAAAAATTAGTAATTTCAAATTAGGAAAATTCTCTTGGTTTAAATCGTTTATACAGTTTAGGATTTTCTCAGAGGCGTCGTTATAGTTTAGAACTCTATAGGAACTCATGATCGTATACAATTTCTTAATAAACTTGAAATATATATTGATATTACCGCTCAGTTCTTGAAGATTATACCTATTTAGATTTTCGTCAACCTCGCTTTTCAGCATTGCTAACAATTTTGTGAAGTTTTCTATGTTAACCTCAGTTAGGTTTTCCTTTAAAAGATTATCGTACCGTCTTAAATATATTTTGCGATGGTAATCTAATTCACCGCGAGCTTTTTGTTGTAATTCGTTAAATTCACCGAGTTCATTCTTTAAATCGAAATAATTCTGGTGTTCTTTGATTAAAATTAAAGCAGATCCAATTTTTACCAACGCAGATTTGAAATCGTCTATATCTAACTTTTTTAATATAATAGATTTATAAACATTTAACTCTTCTAAGAGTTCTTTTTTACGCTTATATCCGTCGAATTTATCATTTAAGCTCATAATAATTCAGATAAAAAAAGATTGTTTTACACCTATAATATCATAAAAGATAAATTACAAATATAAATTCAATATATTAAAAATAATAAGAAATAAAGGGATTGGAAAAGTTGAAAATCTGTTTAATTGTAGGGTCACCGCGTAAAAATAGAAGTTGTAACTTTTTGATTGACCAAGCTATCGATGGTATAAAATCCGTAGACGAAGAATTTGAAATCAACAAAATTCAAATAACTGATTTCAAACTTACACCTTGTAATGGGTGCGATCAATGTTTAAGACCTCCACACGATTGTCCCTTAGCGAAAGATGATGAAACTACCGAGTTAGAAAAGTTATTATTAGGGTCAGATGCTCTACTTATAGCTGCTCCAAATTATTTTGGCTCCGTGAGTTCTCAAATAAAAGTATTTATCGATCGTTCAAGGCCGTGGAAAATGAAAAATTACATGCTGAAAGATGTAATTTTCGCTCCTTTAGCTTCAACAGGTTTAAGAAATGGGGGTCAAGGCGTAATTTCAGATTTAATCAATTTTGGATTAATCCATGGAATGATCGTGGTTGGAAACGCTCTTGGTAGCCCTGTTCTTGAGGGAAACATACCTATAACTAGCCTCCAAAAATTTGGATTAAAAGAATTTGTTGGCAAGGGAGAGGTCGATGAATTAGGAGGTTTAATTGCCAAAAATACGGGGAAAAGAGTTGCTGAATTAATTATAAAAATGAAAAAATAAAAATAAAAATTTTTTTTAATCTGTATTAGGATTATCAGTTTTTTTTTCTTCTGCTTCTTCTTTTAGTTCTTCTGCATCTTCTTCAAGTTCCTCTACTTTTTCTTCAAGCTCTTCTGCTTTCTCTTCAAGTTCCTCCGCTTCTTCTTCAAGCTCTTCGGCATCTTCTTTTAATTCTTCAACATCTTCTTCAAGTTCTTCCGCTTCTTCTTCAAGCTCTTCTGCTTCTTCTTCAAGCTCTTCTGCTTCTTCTTCAAGCTCTTCGGCATCTTCTTTTAATTCTTCAACATCTTCTTCAAGTTCTTCAACCTTTTCTTCAAGCTCTTCAGCTTTTTCTTTTAGTTCCTCTGCTTTTTCTTCAAGTTTTTCTGCCTTCTCTTCAAGTTTTTCAGCTTCTTCTTTAAGTTCTTCTGCTTCTTCTACTTTTTCTTCAAGTTCTTCCGCTTTTTCTTCAAGTTTTTCCGCTTCTTCTTTAAGTTCCTCGGCTTTCTCTTCAAGTTCTTCAGCTTTCTCTTCAAGTTCTTCGGCTTTTTCTACCTTCTCTTCGCGTTTTTTTGCTTTTTTAAGTTTTTTTGCTTTTTTCGCTACCTTTTCTTCAAGCTCTTCCGCTTCTTCTTTAAGTTCTTCAGCTTTCTCTTCAAGTTTTTCCGCTTCTTCTTTAAGTTCTTCAGCTTTTTCAAGAAACTTTGGTTTTTTATCCCCTGACCAAGCTATATTAACAATAGCCCCAGTTGTAACAATTAATGCAGATATGATTATATAGAATGTTAGGTTATTTTGAGGAAAAAATTGTAAAACATAGTCCATCCAAAGAACCATGAAAGAACCCATAGGCGATACTATAGGGTTTAAAAAAGTTAAAATGGCTGCAACAATATCCGCAATAGTTTGAATTAAATCAATTGTTTGAAAAATCACGCTTTATCAATGCCTCCTAACTGTGGTTTATATCTCTTCTCTCGAATTTTTTCCCGATTAATGATAAAATCAAAAAAATCATATCCTTTAAGAAATATTGTAAGAAAATAAACTCCCATATATAGCATAACCATGTTTTGAACGTTTACGGCTATAAAACCTAAATTTGCTAATTCAATTATTATTTCAAAGCGAACTTCAGTAGCTCCGCTAAACTTATACGACCATATATACAAGCAATTTAAAAGTATTTGAATTAACGAGATAGTCCCTTTTCTAATCGACTGTTTAGGAGAAGAATAGTTAAAAAATGCGCATGCACTAATAAGCAATCCGAAGGCAGAAACCCAATAAATTATTCTATCGTAATCGGGTTGCTCAAGTAAAATGTCGACGCCCATTATCGAGACTTCCTTCATTAAAGTAAAAGTGAAAAATGGAATAACCATCGTCGTTGTTATATAAACGCTCAGATATATTAACCCTTTAAAAATATTAAAATTACGCCCCATTTATATCACCCTCTATGGAAAATGCCCCGCCGTTAAGTTAATTATATTAACTGAAAAAGTATATAGATTAAGTGAATAAGACGCGCTAAATGTAAGGTTCATATAAAATTCTAAAGCATAAGGTGCTCTATACCAATCTACTTCTGTGTTAGGATCTGGTAAATTTGCAAAATCCGCTGCCGTACCAGTGAGATTCGCTTTCAGAGTGACCCCTTGAGTAATAGTTCCAAAAGATTGCGATTTATCAAAGATTACTACTGTAGTCGTATCATTCAATGGTGTTGATGCATTACCATAAGTCATAGCAATTTGAAAACCTAATCGAATCTTTGTTAAATCATATACTCCAGAATTTGAGATATTAAAAGGAACATTAATGAACATTCCACTTGGATTACTAATATCAAAATTTGCTGTTATATCTCCATCAGGAACATTAACATTATTTACATTAGGATCAAAAATAGTCATAGCAGAGAAACCACCTAAAAGAGACACTGCTGATAACGATAGCGTGAAAACAAGCAAGAAGCCGCGTACAATCCATCTAAAAAGTCGTGAATACCTCATATTTATCACTATTTATTTAATCTTTTTTATTAGATATAGTAAATTAACAATGAAAAGATAAAGGATGTTTATAAATTTATTGTCAAGTTTAATAAAAAAAGGGAATTTTTTTAATTACGGCACGGGCACAACCGTTTATCGCTTTATCTTCTAAAATTTCCAAGATAAGTTCATCTATTAACCGTATACATTTGAATTTTTTTTTATGAACAACATACCTACTTTTTTACCTTCAACTTCTCCTATTGCCGCATCCACTATAATTAAAGGTTTTTTTTCTAGTTCAGGAATGATTTCTTTTTCGACGTAAACCTCCACACGCTCGTCCTCGAAATCTTCGTTTTCAACGTCAATATCCTTCCATTCGACAAAATCGTGGTCATCTAGGAGTTTGTGTTTTTCTACTAACTCGACAAAATTCCCACAGAAGCACATTGTTCACGATTCAGCGGAATGATAAAAAAGGACTACTACTAATTTTTCTGATTCCATTTTTTGTTGTTCTTCAAAAATATACTCCAAAGCCGTTTTTGAGAACGATAATTTAAACAATGTTTACCCCAATAATTTTTTTATTAGCTTGTATTTACTAATGTATAATGTATAAATTTTAAAATCATTATTATCTAAAATATTTAATTTAATTAAAAAAATCGAAAAATAGTGAACAAAAAATGGTAGAAATAAAACAAATTAGTGCACATTCGGAGATTGTTGAAAAAGTCGTAAACGCAATGAACACTTCAATCGAAAGAGGTTTATCTGAGTTAGAAGCAGCAGCTAGACTTGAAAAATATGGAAAAAATGAATTAGTGAAGGAAAAAGGAAAAACTGCTCTTCAAATTTTCATAGGTCAATTTAAAAGCTTTCTTGTTTATTTATTACTTTTCGCGATTGCCATCTCAATTATAATTGGAATATGGGAGGCATCTCAAGGTGGTGAAGCGTGGTCTTCAGAATACACCGATGCTATTGTAATTGCCGCAATTTTAATTGCTAACGCAGCTTTGGGGTTTTATCAGGAATATCAAGCAGAAAGATCGATGGAAAGTTTAAAGAAACTTGCGCCCCATTTTGCAAAGGTTCGTAGAGATGGTAAAGTTAGTGAAATTGCCGTAGAAGACGTAGCACTAGGAGACATTATCCTTTTTGAAGACGGGGATAAATTTCCAGCGGATTTAAGGTTAATAAAAGAGTTTTCGCTTTACGTCGATGAGGCAATTTTAACCGGGGAATCTGCTCCTGTAAAAAAACAATTAGATATCGTAGACGAAAAGATGATTCTAGCTGATAGAATTAACCTAGGATACATGAACACGATAATCACGAGAGGAAATGGAGAAGGAATTGCAATTGGGACGGGGATGAATACCGAAATAGGAAAAATAGCTGAAAGTTTGCAACAAGAGGTACAAGAACCTAGTCCATTTCAAGTAGAAGTAAATCGATTTGGAAAGTTATTAGGAATAGCAATCCTATTGATATGTGCTGGCGTTTTTGTCACAGAAATAATTATGATACTAGTTACAGAAGGTTTAGGTTTCGGTCCCGAAGAAATAGAGCATATGATCGATGCGTTTAAAATTGCTATAAGTTTAGCTGTATCGGCCGTTCCTGAGGGTCTCGTTGTCGTTATTACGGTGGTTCTAAGTATAGGTATGAAAAAAATGGCTGGGAGGAACGCTTTAGTCAGGAAGCTAACCGCTGTGGAAACTCTAGGACGTGTTAGCGTCATTTGTAGCGATAAAACTGGTACGTTGACGAAAAACGAAATGACAGTAGTGAAAATGTATTTAAACGGAAAAGTATTCGATGTAGAGGGTGTAGGATATAATCTTATTGGGGATATTAAAGAAAACGAAAATGTTGTGAGCATGAACCCTGATCTTAAGCGGTTTTTAGAAGTTTGTTTGTTTTGCAACAATTCCAATGTAAATGTTCTCGACCAAAAAACAGGAGAAGTTAGTGTTGTTGGCGATCCTACTGAAATTTCCATGAAAGTCTTAGCTTTGAAGATGAAACTCAACGAATCTTTTGAGAAATTAGACGAAATTCCTTTCGATTCCGATCGGAAGATGATGAGCGTAATTGGTAAATTAGACGGTAAAATCGTTGCTTTAATAAAAGGAGCTCCAGACATAATGATGAGAAATGCTTCTCATGTATTATCAAATGGCGAAAGTAAGTCAATTGAGAACGCAAAAGATAAAATATTAAATCAAAATAACCAATTTGCTGAAAATGCTTTAAGAGTTCTTGGAGTAGCATATAAGGAATTAGAACCGGGATACGATCTCAATGATGTAGAGAAGGATTTTACTTATATAGGTTTAGTAGGAATTATTGATCCCGCCCGAGACGAAGTTAAAGACGCCATCAAAGAAGCTAGAATGGCGGGTATCCGAACGATCATGATCACGGGAGACCATAAAGTAACTGCCATAGCAATCGCACAACAAATTGGTCTAACTGAGTCAAATGAAGCAATTACAGGGTTAGATTTAGAAGAAATGAATGATGACGAATTACGCGAGAAAGTTAAAACCGTTGATGTTTTCGCACGAGTAACTTCAGAACATAAACTAAGAATTTTGAAGCGACTTAAGGAACTCGATTTAGTGGTTGCCATGACGGGTGATGGGGTTAACGATGCTCCAGCTGTAAAAGGCGCTCACGTGGGCGTAGCAATGGGTTTAAAAGGTACTGAGGTCACTCAAGAAGCTTCAGATATGATACTTATCGACGATAATTACGCAACTATTGTAAACGCAATCGAAGAAGGTAGAGGAATCTTTGAAACAACCACAAATTTCTTCCGCTATATGCTTTCGACGAATTTTGACGAAATATTTCTGATTTTGGTTGCGTATATTGTCATGAAACTATTTGTTAATGTCTTTATAGGAGCTCCGATCGAACCAATTCAAATACTTTGGCTAAATATAGCGACAGATGGCATTCCAGCGATGGTTTTAGGGCTAACTCCAACAGATCCCGATGTCATGAAGGGCCCCCCGAGAAAAGGATTTACGTTATTAAAAGAAATAAGAGGTCCCGCTTTGCTATTAGGAATATATACTTCAATTACCGATATCACTCTTTACATAGTTCTTTGGACCGTTCTTATTCCTGAGTGGAGCCTTATAGATCCAAATTTGGCTGGTTATTTAAGTCCAGGGGCATCCCAAACATATGCCATAGGTTTAGCGCAGACAATTCTATTTACGAATTTAGTGATATGTGAATTACTTTTTGTCTATACATGTACTAGTAATACAAAACCGTTTTGGCACTTCCCTAATAAGCACTTATTTTGGGCTACAGGACTTTCTCTCGGTTTACAACTTTTAATACTTTACACGCCAATGGCTATCGCTTTTCACGTCGTGCCTTTAACACAATGGTATCACTGGGCAACTCTCTTTATTGCCGCATTTAGTGTTTCCATCGTCGACGAACTAAGGAAATATAGAATAAGATTGAAAATTAAAAAAGATCCTAATTATTTATTTAAATCTTAATTTTATTCTTTTTTTTATCCAATTATTTTTTATTTTTAAATTATTCTTTTGATTAGTGTAACTCATTTTTATTTTGTTTCTAACCCAAACAAGGAAATAATTATATAAGAGGAAAATAAAGATTTATTAAATAATTATTCAATATTAAATATGATAAAACATGGTAATTGATATAACGGACGGAATAGAAAGTGGTAAGGTAATTTTAAAAGTTTTGGCAACCAATACGACATCTATTACTTTACTCACCGAAGAAAAATTTAATGGAAAAGT
Source organism: Promethearchaeota archaeon (assembly GCA_018238625.1). GTDB lineage: Archaea > Asgardarchaeota > Lokiarchaeia > Sigyniarchaeales > SOKP01 > SOKP01. The sequence goes on along the minus strand of JABCSY010000021.1, from coordinate 29,610 downwards.
TATCCAACCAGAAGTTTCGGCTAATAGAACTGTAGGCGAACATGGGTTAGCTATGAGTATTAGTGTACAAGATAATGATGAGAAACATCTTTTCTTATTAGATAGTGGAGGTTTATCTCAAACTATAGTTGAAAATAGTAAGCAATTAGGAATGAATTTGAATGATGTTGAGAAATTTGTTTTAAGTCATGGACATATCGATCATTTTGGCGGGTTAGCGGGAGTCCTCCCTTTATTTAATAAAGGTACCGAATTTATTTTGAACCCTAATTGCTTTAATCAAAATTATATAGCAATTATGAAATCTGGAGAAGTAATTCCTGCTGAAGATTTAGGAGATTCTTTGCGAACGCTAGAAAAAGAGGGGAAACTTGGTTTGAATATAAAATTACCTATCCTTAGTAAAAATATGATAAATAATCTGGTAGATCAACATGGAATCAAGCTAGTAGAAACAAATGAACCTGTAAAATTATATAAAGGTATCGCGACAAGTGGAGAAATTGAATTATTCGATAAAGAAGAAATTACTAAAGGAATCTACATAATGAAGAGTAGAAAGGAATTTGAAACAAACTATTTCAGAGACGAAACATCTATTTATATTAACGTAAAGGATAAGGGTTTAGTTGTCATAACGGGATGCGGGCATTGTGGCATAATGAATACGATAAAACACGGGCAAAAGTTAACGGGGATCGACAAAATTTATGCTGTAATTGGGGGATTTCACGAAGAATGGAACCCAATTGAAAAGATTGAAGAAAAAGTAAAATATTTTGAAGAATTGAATCCAGAAATCATTTGTGGTATGCATTGTACAGGTTTTACTTTTAACAAACTCATGTCTCGACACCCCTCTCATACTTTAGGGATCGTAGGGACAGAATTTCATTTATAATTTTTTTTTCATTTTTTAATCATAAGGTCTCTTCAATGTGCTTAAAAAATAAGCCAATTCCTATAATTTTGAACGTATCTTGAACGTTAATATTATTTAACGCTGAGGTTTCAATGAAAAAGCTTTTCAATTTTTTTGCTTTTTCCAATCCTTCCTCTTTGGTAATTTCCCTTTTATCTTCTAAATCAATTTTATTTCCTATAAGCACAAATGGGACGTTTCCTAATTTCTTCTGAGCATCTTCGAGCCAGAAATCTATAGCTTCATCAAAAGTCTCTCTTCTGGTAACATCGTAAACGATAAAAGCACAATTTGCTCCTTTATAATACTCGTGTCTAACGCGCTTAAAAAAGCTTTGCCCGGCAAGGTCGTACACAAGAAATTTGATTATATCGTCTTTGAAGCCTTGAACGTAAAATTGTTGAGCTGATATCGATATACCTAAAGTTGGTCGATAATCGATAACATCCTCCTTTTTTAGAAATTGATTCACTAACGTAGTTTTACCTACGGCTGCTGATCCCAATACAATTAATTTAAAGAGTTTTTCTATTTTTTTAGATTTTCTAAATTGATGTGTTGTGGTCAAACCATTTATTACAGTTTTTGGTTCGCTGATCGAAAACTTGTCTAATCCTAAGGAAAAATTTTCGTGGATATTTAAATCGGGGATTTCTAAAGTATTATATTTAAAATCGAAGCTCTCTTCAAGCAATTGAGCTATTTTCTCAACTACGAGGTAGGCAATAGGTAAAAGCTTGTTTAAATTTGTTTCATAATCGCAAATTAGTAATAATATAGCATCGGATCCCGCTTCTAAGTAAATAATACGATTATCCTCAGTTTCAAATGAACCCGTACCATAATGACCAATTTTATATTCGAGGCTAATTTTATTCAAAAGAGTTTCTACCAATGCAGTAAAGGCACCGTATACATCTTCCGTTTCTTTTTCGTCTTTAGTCGTACTATCTTTTTTTCCATATTTGGTCATTAAAAGTCCTTGGTTTGAATATAAAAAGGCGATAACAATATCATCTCGCGACTCTACAAAATTTTTTAAGAGAATCCGAAGATTTTCTTCCTTTGTTGTTGCTTGAGACTCCATAAAAATAAGAATTTAGCTAAATTTAATTAGTATAGTGTTCCTTTTTTTTAGTGAAATATAGGACTCTATTTGATTAAAAATACTACTCGTTATATTTAAATTTATTTTATCCCTTTATTACCTATTATAAATCTTAATTTTAAATTGACTTTTTTGAGATAAACGTAATGAATATTTCAGAACTATTGAAAAAAAAGCTTGAATTAAACCAAACTGTACTTACAGAATTTGAATCGAAGGAATTGCTAAAAGAGATTGGAATTTCTATTCCGGACCAAAAATTAACCTCTACTAAAGAAGAAACGGTTTCAGCCGCAAAGAGCATTGGATTTCCAGTAGTTTTAAAGCTTATGGCAGAAGATATCGTCCACAAGTCAGATACGGGAGCGGTTAAATTAAACATTAAAAACGATGAGGAAGCTGCTAATGCTTTCGAAGAACTAATGAATATTCCGTCCCAAGCTGAGAAATTGATTAGCGTACAAAAAATGGCTGACGAACCAATAACTGAATTAATTATTGGGATGACTACTGACGCTCAATTTGGACCTGCGCTAATGTTTGGAATTGGAGGTATTTTAGTTGAACTTTTAGAGGATGTAAGTTTCAGAATTGCCCCAATTACAGAATACGATGCTCGAGAACAGATACACGAGATAAAGGGATTTCCAATACTCGATGGGTATAGGGGAAAACCAAAAGCCGATATAGATGCGATAGTACAAACGCTATTGAAAGTATCGGACCTCGTCATAAAACACGAAGAAATATACGAAATGGACTTAAACCCCGTTTTCATATACGACAAAGGGTTAATTTGCGTAGATGCGAGGATTATTCTGAAAAAACCTGAAAAATAAGATAAATTCTGTATCTTTTTTTATCACTTTTTAGAACGTATTGTAGAAGAGTTTTTATTTGCATTTATTGAAATAATTCAAATATTCATAACAACATAATATAAAAAAAGTAATTTTAAATTCAAATTACGCGATTATTATTGTAATTACTCTTTTAGAATAAAATTATTATTAATAAATTGATTCGATGTTTATGAAAAATTTAAACAAAAAAAAGAAAATAATAACTTGCTCAGTTCTGCTATTTAGTTTTTTATCTATAACTATATTTGCAAATTTCAATTTCGAGCCTCCTTTTTACAAAGACGGTGCGAATAAAGACGATTTTATAAATTTTCCAAAAACTTCTGATTCGCTTCCTTCTTCTAAAGGGATGGGAAATAAAGTTAATATCACATTACATCAATCGTATTTAAATACTTCAACTATTGAGTTTACGAATTTAGATAGTGAAAATAATTTTTTAGAACCATTTCCTAATTTTAATGGTTATAACACCTCCTTCATTAACATGACTGTTGATAGTATTAATGCCCCAAACTATACATTAGTTGTAGAAGATGATACTATAACTAATTTTGATGATTTTACAAATAGTAATCCAGATGTAACTTCTTTTGAAGTTATAGGCAATGGTTATTTAGAAAATATTTCTGTTTATGTTAGGAATGTTGCTGGGAATCCAGCTACAGTAACTATGGTTCTATATAATTCAACATGGGATACTGGAAATAGCAGAAGTGAACCCGATGGAACAAATTTGGGCTATGTATCCACATTAGGAACATTCAATGTCCCAGCAACTACTACAGGTACATATTCACTTTTTCATGTTCACTATCTCTTAAACAATACTTTTACAGAAAATAATACTTGGTTCATTGGTTTATTTGATGGAGGAGTAGGAGCTGATACTAGATGGTACTATGTTGCTGATCAAAGTAACGGTGATAATGATGATGAGAGTACTGCTTATTATTATAGCTCGGGATGGGTATTAAGAGATGACTTTTTACTTGGAGATCCTTCTGTAGATTTCCGACTATCTATTGATTTATCTCCTATTAATAATATTCCAAAACCTTCTGAAATCAATCTTAAATTAAATACTACATTATTTTATGATATTTCCCAAGGATCAGGATATTACAGTTCAGAAGAAGCATACTCAAGCACATCTGATGTATTAAATTTTACTGTATCAGCTGATTGGTGGGATGTTTCTTGTAATATAACAAAAGTTCAAATCAATTATACTAAAACGGATTTAAGAGCAGATTCTAGCTTTGAAGTTTTAGGAAACGGACAAGATGTTTTTTGGAATGTAACTAAATCTGGCGGATTAAACTATTTTGATTCGCGATTCAATAATTATACGATAAATTTCACTATTTCTTCCAGATGGACGAACATTGAAGTGTGGAATGGCGGTACCGATAAAACAGGTGATATAAAAACACACAATTTCAATCATTATAAAGATATACAAATGGTTAATGCCGGAAATGGTACTTATTGGTTTTTAAACGCCACATCTTCGAATCTTCTTACGGATATAAAAAAATATGTTGGTACAACATCAGTAGCAGATACTTTTAATTATACCGATCTTGTTCATTTTAACGGAACTTTTTCTAGCTCTATTAGTGATGGAAGTATTAATCTAAGCGTTTATAACCCGTTAGCTTTAGACGATCGATTGAATTATACGCTTATTAACAATTCTTTTGTTTCAGGCGATGACATATACTTTGGTAATTGGGATATATCTGATACGGTAACCAAATATGGAAAGTTCCGAATACTGACTCAGTGGAATAACGGTACTGATGCGGGTTTCTTTAGAGATAACATAACCATATTAGCAGAAACAAGTTTACTCATTAATCAACCGTCGCAGAATACTATCTTTAATTCAAGTAAGATTTTTAATATTACCATCACCTATGACGATATAGGACAAGTTTTGGATATTTCTGATGGCGATATTTACTATAAGATTAACGCTGGAACTTATAGCTCCGTAAACGCGAGCGTAAAATATATCGGTAATAGTCAATATAATATCACTTTTGATTGTAATAACACAGAATTTAATTATGGTTCTAATACAATAACGATTAGAGCAAATAATACTTACTATCATAATCAGACTAAGACATTAGAGATTATCATTTTGGGAGAAACAGAATTAGATGGATCAATTCTAAAAGTGTCTTTTGATTCAATGGAAACCTTTAATGTCTCTATGTTTTACAATGATACCGTTAAAGATAGTGGTATACTTGGTGCGATTAGGGATGTTTACGTTAATTCAACTCCATATACTCCAATAAGTAATCATGACTATGGGGATGGCAATTATAATATTACAATAAATTGTGATGATGATATTTTTCAATCCCAAGGGTATGGTTATTTTAATCTAAGCATTAATGTGGAAAAATCTTATTATTACAATCAATCAACCGAGTTTATTATTTATATTACTGGAGAAACGAGTTTAAGCACTACAAAATTCCCTGATCCTAGTATAGGATACTACAATTCTGATGAACTATTTAATATTACAGCATACTTTGAAGATATTGGTAGGAGTGAGGGAATTAATGGAGGGCTAGCAAAAATTTTTGTTAAAGAAATATCTGCAAGTTCATATCAAGAATACACTCCAGTAATAATAGATCCCCTTGGTGGGGGATATTATAATATCACAGTAGATTGTAGTGATCCAATATTTAACCCTTATGGCAAATATAATATCAAAATTAACATTACGAAATCGCATTATTATACTGCTGAGGAAATATTAGGAGAAATAGTTGTTGGCAATACAACTCTTACTATTCTTGACCCAACTGGCTCTGTATTTTATGTAGAAGACGAAACATTTGATATTATGATAGGATATGAAGATCACACTCTTGCTAGTGGGATCGCTGGAGCTGATATTACCTATACTATTGATGGCTCTAATTATCGATGGGATAATGTATTAGATAATATAGATGGGACTTATAACATAACTATAGATGTTGGGGATGCTGATTTTGGAACAAATTATGGTAATGTAGATATAATTATTCGAGCAAATAAAACAAATTATATTAACTTAACAAGGACTCTTACTTTTGAGCGCCAGATTACAACTCAAATTACGCCCTTTAATAATCCTCCTTTAGTAGAAATTGAGAAGGGTCTCAATGTGACTTATACATTTAATTATTCGGATACTTCAGGAAACCCTATAGTTGAATATGATATTTTTCAACCAACCTCTCCTCTCTTTGGTTTTCAATACTACCTACGGAATGATGTTGGTGATGGTAATTATACGCTCTTTCTTAATTCTTCAAATGTTGGGGTTATAGTTGATCCATTTACACTTAATTTTAGCATTTCAGTTTTTGGTAATCAATCACAAGAAATCTCTTTAACAATCCTAGTGACGATAATTCAAACAAGTATTGAAATCCAATCATGGAACAATAATGCTGATTTTGCTCGAAGTACTTGGATTAATGCATCTATAGATTTCTACTTTAATGATACCACAAATATCGACGCGATTGATGGTTTAATTGATAGTGATATCATAATTAAGGATTATTATGCCGGTACTACTTGGCAACCTGGATTTGAATTATTCATTCAACCTGGACCTGGAAATTATAAATTGAATATTAGCACTGTAGGAAAGAACTCAGGTTTATATACATTACAATTGAATATCTCTAAATCTCCGAACTACAACTGGAGCTTGGCTTACATTCAATTTTACTTAAGAGGAAATTATACTCAAATAAATTTGATTTCATTAGAGGATCCGGGAGGAGAACTAACACCATCCGGATTAGGATACAATTTTACAATCTTCGAAGAAAGCGATCTTGATATCGAATTCAATATAACTGATTTAGAATTCAGCAACAATTCAGTATTAGGAGACGTTAATTCATATTATATAACCTATATAAATCTTGGTACAGGATCGAACGGGACACTTCTTTACGATATAAATTTTATAACCAATAGACACATAGGGACAATATCTACTTCGAATATTAATTTAGTTGCAGGAAGCTATTTAATTAATATCACAGTTTCTAAGACAAATTACGAAAATACATCTTTCATTTTCAATCTCACCGTAATTGAAAAATATCAAACTCGTCTGACGGTTGTACTTCAACCAACTGAAGTTAACGCAGGAGAAGTATTTTCAATCGTACTTTTAGCAGAATTTTACAACGGTTCAGAATGGCTAATTCTACAAGGCTCTAACGTTATCATGACGCCTTATTTTAATGGAATTGCGTCAACTGAAATTCAAACAAAAAGTACTAATAGTACTGGTGGAGTATCGTTCGATATAACAATAAGAAGCGATGCTAGGACGATGAATATAACTCTAGAATTACAAGTTGAATACAATCATTTAGCTGACACATTGTATATCTCCGATATTAGTGTTATTCCACTCACACCCGGTTTAACTTTTGAAGAGCTACTCCCTTATATTATAATCATCGGGGCTGCTATTGCTCTAGCGGGTGGTTCTTTAGCAGTTTATCGTGGTGTAGTCGTTCCCAAAAAGAGAGAAAAACAACGAATTTTAACCGAAGTTAAGACTATTTTCGACGACGCTATTAATCTAGAGCACATACTAGTACTATACAAAGGAACTGGAACGTGTATATTCTTTAAATCCTATGGCTCAGAACAGATAGATCCAGAATTGATAGGAGGGTTTTTAACGGCTGTATCTTCATTTGGTAAGGAAATGGCTACTCAAGAATCACTAAACGAAATTTCTTACGGCGATAAAATGTTATTACTAGCTGACGGTCAATTTATAAGAGTTGCCTTGGTTTTAGGTAAAAAGGCATCTTTAATTCTTCGTCGTCATTTAAAAGAATTTATAGATTCTTATGAAAAAACCTACAAGGAAGTTTTGCCAAATTGGAGAGGTCAATTAAACCACTTTAGAAATGCGGGTATAATTGTAGATGAAATTTTGAATACATCAATTATTCTTCCACATCAAATATCGTACGATATCTCAAGCGTTAAAGAGATAAAAAGCTCTTTCGCAAAAGACGTGTTAAAGGTCGCACATAGCTGTTGTAAAGAAGCAGATCGAGATTTCTTCTTTATCGCAACGTTATTAAAAGAAGCATCTGAAAAATCGAATAAGGATACCGCAGAAATTTTTATGGGAATTAAGGAACTAAGGGATAAGAAAATTCTAATACCAATAGAAATCTCTACAATTGAAGCTCAACCAATTTCTCAGCAGGAATTGAATCTTATTAGTCAAAAAGTCGCTTCATTAACCACGTTAACTAACGATGAAAGACAAAAATTAGTGAACGATTTAGGCCAATTGGGTCCAATAGAAAGAGAGGCTTACCTTTCTAGCTTGGCTAAACAACATCAAATTGTCTCTGCCCCAATTAAGTCTACTATAGGAACTACTGTAGTTGATAACAAGAAGTCTGCTGAAAAAGGGGTTAAGGAGTTAACCAAACGGGCTAAAATTGCGAAAGGAAAGAAAAACTATCCTAAAACAATTGAATTGTATCAAAACGCTGCTATGTTGGCCTCTAACTGGGAATTGTCAAATGAATTCGTTCAAATCGAAGAAATTATTCGAAAAACTAAGATTGAAGATTTAAGTACGAAAAAGAAGGATTTAGAAAAAGAAGCAAAAGATGCTGTTAAAAGTAAGAATTACGCTGAAGCCAGCACGAAGTATAAGTATGCTTCTAAAATCGCTTCGGAAATCTTCAAACTGGGCGCTAGCGATATGACAAGAGAAGTCAAAAGATTAACCAAAAAAGCAAATGAATACGAAAAATTAAAATAAACTTTATTTTTATTAATTCTTTTTATTATCTATTTTTTTTTACATTATTACTATTTTTAAAAAAGAGATTTTTGAATTGTTTAATCGCCAATTCCATTTTCTGTTATTGAGAAAACAGCTTCTCCTTCTGGTAGATGAGGCGCATCAATCATTTTCGCTACTCTCTGCTCGCCTTTACCTTTTCTTAAATATACTCTAATTGTTGATCCATGAGCAACTATATTCCCTCCTGCTGCAACGGTTGGGTTTCCATAAAAAACATCAGGCTTTGATTGAACTTGATTTGTTACAATGACACATAGCTCAGGGAAAATATCTGTTAGACGTAATAAATCGTGTAAGTGGGTATTAATAGTTTGTTGCCTAGTTGCTAACGTCCCCCGACCTACATACTCGCTTCGGAAATGCCCAATTAAAGAATCAACTATTATTAATTTAATGTTTTTCTCTTTGATAAGATTAGCAGCTTCTTTTATTAGGAGAATTTGATGGTCAGAATTGTAAGCACGACCAAACACAATGTTTTTCAAAATCTTTTTGTGGTCTAAATCAAGTCCTTCAGACATTTGTATTATTCTTTCAGGTCTAAATGTTCCTTCAGTGTCTATATACAATGCATTTCCATTGAGACCCCCATCTTCCGTGGGTAATTGAACGTTAACGCATAATTGATGGGCTATTTGGGTTTTTCCCGTCCTGAATTCGCCAAAAAACTCAACAACGCATCCCGTTTCGATTCCACCTCCAAAGAGATCGTCGAGCTCTTGACTACCTGTCGCAATTCTCGAAATATTTTTCCTATACTCCCACACATCTTCAGCAGACTTGAAGCCGATTTTTAACTGGGACATACTAGCTTTAATCAATTTAGCGGTTGTTTTATCTCCAAGCCCGGATTCATTCTGAATTATTTTTGGGGGCGTATAAGCGATGGATTCAAGGCTACTAAATCCAGCTTTAATTAGCTTTTTAAGCGTAGCTTCACCTACACCAGGAAGCTTTTTAACAGCTTCTACACAAGCATTTGCGTCATTGATTATAACTTCATTACTATCTGAATCCGAATCTGATTCTAAATCTTCTTCCATCTCACCTAATTCGATAATTTCTTCTTCCTCTTCCTCTAAACCCTCAAAAATCTCTTCTACTTCAGATTCAAGTTCGTCTTCATTGCTTTCAGATTTTTCTTCGATTTCTTTTTTATCTGTTTCGAACTGGGCAAATTTTAAATGCTCCTTGTATATTTTACCTTTTGTATGGTTTCTTTTACATTCTTTACAAAAATAAGGCTCTCCGTTCCCAGATGGGCCTCCATCATTCATTTCGCTTGCTTTAGCCATTACTAATCACAATTTATTAAAATTTAGTGTAATTTTTATAGTTCTTAATCATTATTTGATAAATATAACAAAAGCTATTTTAAAGAAAATAGACCTCGAATTTTTCAATTTTTAGACTTATTAGCTGTTTAATAATTGACTAATACAAGCTTTTTATTTGTTCCGAGATTTTTCTCATTTCAACGAAGCAAGTGTCCATTCGAGCTTCATTATCTAAACACACTGCTAAAATCAATTCGCTCCCAGCCTCCATAACTACAAAATTGCCTATATCACCTTGCAAAATACAGATGTCAAGCTTTCCGGATTTCAATTCTATTAATACACGCTCCGCAACGGAAAGAATTGTAGCTGTCATCGCAGCTAAATTTAAATCAGAAATATCTTCTTCTAAAATCGATTGAACAATTAAACCTTCTATTGATACGATCGCTGCAGATCTTATACCATCGATACCCTCATATAAATCTTCTAATAAAAAGAGATACTCATCTGACATAGAAACTGTAACCCCGTAGTATGATTTTAAACCATTAATGATATAAAGTAATCCTTTTCTAATAATGTTTTTTTAAATAAGATAAACACAACCCATATTTAGAAAAAAATATAATACACTAGTAGGTGAATTAAAAATGAGTTTAGGTTTAAATTTAGAATATTATCCAAAAATTAACGCCAATTTAATGGAAAAATTAATTTCAATCTCTAAATCCAATAAACACCACTGGGATCCTCCATTCTTTACTGATACTGAAACTTATATAGACATGGGAGCAATCCATCAAGCGTCTAAAGGATTTCTAAATGAGAAAATCAAGAACGTCATAGTTTTAGGAACGGGGGGCTCAATTCAAACTTTACTCGCGTTAAGACATTTATCTAAAAAGAATCTATATTCTATTACAAGTTCTAGGGCTGTAGAATTAAAACGGTGCCTTGACGCAACAGATCCTGAAAATTCGGTTGTAATTCCGATCTCGAGAGGGGGTGAAACTTTAGATGTAAACTCCACTATAGGAATTTTCTTAAAAAATAATTACAAATTTCTAGGGCTCTCTTCAAAGGGAACGATGCGTCAAATATTAGAAAAGATAGGGTGCCCCATTCTGGAGGTTCCGGATGTCTCTGGTCGTTTCGCTGGATCCATCTCTAATGTTGGAATTGTCCCCGCTTTTCTGTTAGGAGTTAACATAGAAGATTTTTTAAAAGGGTTAACCGACGCTTATAAAGAATTTATGGGTTTTGACGACAACCCAGCATTCCGTTTTGCAGCATTTCTTTACAATTTGTACGAAAAAGGTTACAAGACTGTATTTTCTATGCCGTATTCTTTGAATCTTGAAGGAAGCGTAGGATTATTCGTGCAAGAAACTTCAGAAAGCACTGGGAAGAACGAAAAAGGATTACTTGCGGCTTATCAATCTGCTCCACTGTGCCAGCATTCAGTTTTAGAATATCTATTAGGTGGAACTAAAGGCGCTGTAGTCCCAGTATTGTGGACCATAAAAAACGAATTCCCAGATTTTAACTTAGATTCCTCAATAGAATTTGTAAACGGTCAAACGGCCCAAACCATAGTTAATTACCAAGCAGGCGCTACTTTTCAAGCCTTAATTGAACAAGGAGTTCCGTCAGCTAAAGTCTCAATTGAACGCTGTGACGAATTTAACATAGGCAATCTAATCGCTTTTATTCAATCAACAGTCTATTATTTATGTTTATTATTAAATGTAAACTGGTCAAACAATCCGAAAGTAGTCATAGGAAAAAAAATTGGCATCGAAGCATTAAAAAATAGAATTCCCCCTGAAGAAAGAGAAAAAACAAGGAAAGAACTAGCTGAACGTAAATTTAATCGAGATTTTTTTGGAATTAATTAATTTCTTATTTTTTTCTATTTTTGATTAATAAACTCATTATACAGCACATTAATAGCTTTATCGCAATTTTTTCTATCAATTATCGCGGTAAAATTCAATTCAGAAGAGCCTTGCGCTATTGCTTTAATATTTATATTGCTATTTCCTAGAGAGGTAAAGACTCTTCCAGCTATACCGGGTGTGTGAAGGACTCCTGCGCCAATGACGGCAACTAATGATATATCGTTATCAATTTTAATCCTAAACCATTTTTTACCAAAGAAATCTGAATTTCTTAATAAAAAACTGACTTTCATTGAATCTTCAAATTCTATGCCAAAAGTAATATTATTTTCTGAGGAACTCTGCGATATAAACACGATATTGACGTTATTATCTCCTAAAAGAGAGAAAATTTTAGAAGCAGTCCCCGTTAAAGGAACCATTGTTTCGCTTTCAACGGTCACCATTGAGAGTTTATATATTGAAGTAAGAGCTTTAATTACTTTGTCGTCTCTAACTATTTCCTTCGTTATCGTTGTAAATTCGTCAGAATCAGGGTCGTTGAAAGACTTAATTTCAGAGGGAACGTCTCCTTTCTCGTTAACATCAAGACATAAAGGATGTAGGACTTTTGAACCAAAAAACGCAAGTTCTTTTGCCTCTTTGTAAGAAATTCTCTTTAAGAGGGCCGTTTTTTCAGCGATTCTTGGGTCTGCGTTTAAAAAACCCTTAACATTTTTCCAGTATATTACTTTTAAGTTAAAGTTTATCCTAAGACAGTAAGCTAAGATTGCCGCTGTTAAATCGCTTCCTCCTCTTCCGAAGGTAGTAATTTTTTTGTCTTTCGTAGAGCCATAAAATCCAGTTACACAGACAATTTCAATTAACTCAGATTGGAGCAAGGGGATTATTCTATCAGTCACCTTTATCTCAGTCTCTTCTAATAACGGAAGGGCTCTCCCAAAGTTATCGTCTGTAAGGACAATCTCATCAGAAGAGATATATTCCGCTTTAAAATTTTTTGATTTTAAATATTGGCTTAAAATGAACGTGCTAAGTTTTTCTCCGTAGGAAATAATTATATCCTGAATTTCCATACTTGGCCGGATTAATTTAATTACACCCCCTATCTGTTTTAATTCGCTAATTTCTTTTTTTAAAAATTCAAAAGCCTTTCTAAATTCGCTTTCTTCTTTGATAAGAATTTGATTAATCAGGTTTTTATGCATGTTAAAAATATCGTCAATAATGTAATCGCACTTAGGTTCTTCTTTACAAGATTTCTTATAAAAATCTATTAACTTGTCAGTTATTCCATTTAACGCAGATGTTACCACTATTATTTTAGAAGCCTCTCTATATTTTTTAACAATATAATGAATTTGACTAAAAGATTTTTCATCTTTTAAACAAGAACCTCCAAATTTCATTACAACTAGATTTTCCATTCTAACTAAAAAACACCAAATTATTGAGTTAAATTGAGATACTAATGAATAGAAAAAATCGAAAACTTATAAATAAGTTGGAATTCTATAATGGTTTTTATTTGTGAGATATTACAGGGATTATCGCATTATTCGGACAATTAACGAAACACTTTAAACAATTCTGACATAGATCCATACTTTTCTTATTAAAACTAATCTTCTTTTTATCCGAAGCTGGGTCATTAATCAGAACATATAAGTTTTGGAAACAAAAACCTTCCTCTAAGCACTTTTTACAAACAGTACATCTCTCGCTATCTATTTCAAAATCTATTAATTGCCCTTCTTCCATCGATATTACTTCAATTGCGTTGTGTTCGCACACATCAACGCACTTAAGGCACCCTTTACATTTATTATAATCCACATACCTTAAGGTATCTCTAAAAAAAATAGCTTTTGGATGGCAAGAATACATACATTTTTGACATCGGACGCAAAATTGAGGGTTAACGCTTATAGGAAATAATTTTTCCATTTTATTTTAATTTTATTTTTAATTTTAAATTTAAATATATCCATACTTTTTAAAAAAAGTAGAAAAACATGTTAACCAACTAAAAAAGATTTAAAAAAAATTTTCAAAAAATTCGAGTTCTATTTATTTCTGATTCGGAGCGGATAAAACGATCTCCATAGAGCTTACATTATTTTGGCGACCATCCTCGCCCGTAAGTACCTCTGTGGTAATAGTAATGCCCTTATATTCAACTCCCTTCAAGAAACGATTTTTTAAAATCTCGCAAATATCAACGGCATGAGAAATCGCCTTACCGCGAGCTTTTACCGTACAATCCTCTCCTTTGTTCAAGACCATCATCACAGCCATTACGTAATTCATCGTAGGACGACGCCCAACAAAGACCGCGTTTTCTTGACCTTCCCTTCTTTTTCCTTTTCCTTTGTCTGACATTTTTTATTTTCTCTGAATTGTTATTTATTTATTCTCTATGTGTGTTAATTATTCCTATGTATTATGCTTTAAATTTATTCAGAATTTATGTAAAAAATATTAAATTAGTTTTTTATCTTTTTGAAGATAAGAAAAATCAAATCTTATTTTATCGTAAAGGAGTAACTATTAAACCTGATTCATTTAACAAATCTTTCTTAACTTCATTTTCCATATTATAACCTTCCAAATACACAATTTTTTTAATCCCAGCATTAATAACTAATTTTAAGCAAGTCATACACGGAAAAATCGTAGTATAAAGAGTTGTATCACCCTTAATTGAAGTACCATGTATAGCAGCTTGTATTATACAATTAGATTCGGCGTGTACTCCCCGGCATAGTTCGGGTCTTTCACCGCTTTTTAGATTCTTTCGGACGCACGTTTCTGTAGTACAATGTTTAAGTCCAGACGGAGCGCCATTATATCCCGTTGATAATATGTGAGAATCCTTTACTAACACCGCGCCAACTTTGCGCTTTATGCATGTACTTCTTTCTGAGACAACCTTTGCTATTTTCATGAAATATTCGTTTTTAGAAATTCTATTTTCATATTTTTGGTTCATTTTCTTGTTTTTATCTTTTAATTTACATTGTATGAGAGGTTAAATAATCGCTTGGATTTTTAGTGTTATTATTGATGTTTTAATATTGTTGTTTTATTAGGAATAAAACCGACTAATATTATTAAGTAATTCTTTCAAATGTAGTGAATATGAATGGTTAAACGATTTAAAGTCCCGTGGGCCGCTTGGAGAGACCCAGAACATTTAGAGCTAGAGTTCCCCGATTCTTGGGCTGTTTCCGTCTGTAGAATGAAAGATGCTGACGCTCCAGAATTATCAAGCGAAGATATTAGAAAGGGGATACTAAATCCAATAGGAACTCCTAATTTATCTGTTATTGCCCAGGGGAGAAAAAGCGCAGTAATCGTTGTAGACGATATGACAAGAACGACGCCATCATCCAAAATTCTTCCGTTTATTTTTGAAGAACTAGAAAAAGCTGATATCTCAGAAGAACAAATCACAATTTTGTTTGCTCTTGGCGCTCATAGACCAATGAATAAAAACGATTGCTTATTAAAACTAGGCAAAGAAATCGTAAGTAGGTTTAAAATCGAAAATCACCATCCTTACGAGAACCTTGTACATCTAGGAGATTCTAAGATAGGGACGCCTATTGACGTAAATAAAACTTATTACAACGCAGATTTAAAGATTGCGGTAGGAGGTGTTATCCCCCACCCTTTAGCTGGCTTTGGGGGCGGTGCTAAAATAGTATTGCCCGGAGTATGTGGTATTCGCACGCTCGAGGCAAATCATTCCGCAGGTATGCGAGGGATTGGAGCGGGAATCGGAAGAATGACTGAAATAAGGGAAGATATTGAGGATATTGCTGATAATGTTGGTTTAGATTTTTCGGTTAATGTAGTGATGAATGAAATTGGCGACATAACTAAGATCTATTCAGGTCATTATCGAGACGCGCATAGAAAAGCTATGGAAGCCGCAAAGGAATCTTATACGACAGACATAACCCTAGAAAATCAAATTTGTTTCTTAAATTCTTACCCAGAAGATTCTGAATTGAACCAATCGATAAAAGCTTTTAACATTTTAATGACTGCTTCGAATAGATTTCTTGATAGAAAAGGCACGATTGTTGTAATGTCATCTTCGTACGAAGGCAAAGGTTTTCATAGTTTAATTGCTGAGACGGGCGCTAAATTATATAACAATTTCGGGAATGGAATTTTATGGAAAGCGTTTGTAAAGAGAAGAAATGTATATTTCTTTTCTCCAAATATTAGTAAACCAGATTTATATCATTTCTATCCAAATTCCGTCCAATTGTTTAACGATTGGAATGGCTTAATTAATGAATTATCAAATTTGCACGGAAATTCTCCTAAAGTAGCGATAATTCCTACGAGTATGCAGTTAGCATAGTCTAAAACTTTTCTATTTCTTTTTAACTTACTAAGAACTAATACTTTTTTTTTCTTTTAAAGAGAAGTTCTTTAACTCTTTTATTGGAATGTGTTGGTCTTTCATATGATATGGTAGAAACAATTGGTTGCAGATATCAACATATGCTATCGCTTTAGCTTTTTTTTTATTTAACCCATGACCTTCCCCATAATAGTTTTCTTTGGGAAAAAATTTAAGAGATTTTATCCAAACTTCGGAATAAAATGGCGGCATAATATCTTCGGGCTCTTTATAGTTTATTTCAATGAAACACTTATCTTCTAATTCCTTAAGTGCGTTTATTGGATTATTTGGCATTAAACCTAGGTTTTTATAAATTTCTTGAAATTTATTTCTTTTTTTAATCTCATCAGGATTGTCAAGATCATCAAACAATTCGTAGTAAGGTCGGTCCTTTTCTTTAATATCTAAATCCCAATAAGGAGACTCGTTGGAGACAAGATCCCATCTTTCCTTGGTAACAGCCATCCCTCTTACCATTTGGATACCTTTTTGAATTTCTTCGAACTTTTTCATATAAACTATTGTTTGCTTTTTAACTTCCTGTGTATTTTTATTCTTGCACTCAACAATTAGAAAATTGTTCTTACCATCCGTGAAGATTAAATCTCCTTTGCCTTTATTAGATAATCCAGTTTCAACCTCCCATTCGTAATCATAGACATATTTGAAATTATTCAGATTTGGTTTTTTCTTTGTTAAATTTTGAACAACTTCTCTAACAAGAAGAAATTCTGGATTTTTATCCCAATTTCTTGATATAATATAAGAGCGAATGGTTTTGTCCCTATGTTTTATATTTTTATCCGCTTTCAGTATTAACCCTTCAATTAAATTAAAATATGAATATTATTATTGCTATAGATGCGACACATCCTAAAATGGAAAGTAGATAAGTTAAAAGGTGATTACCGATTTGAAAATGCACCCGACTAATTTTCACATCAAAATCAAAAGTTAAAATAGCATCTTTAGTTTTTAGATGCCCATATAAAATTAGGGGCGTAAGATATCTTACATAGGTTCGTCTCCAAAACAATAGTGAAAACATAACTATTATAGAAAAAAAAGTGATTTCTAAAAGATCTGCTTTTTTTACACGGAATATAAAATAAACGAAAAATATAGCTCCAAATAGAAGTACCTTAACGAGTAGGGGAGGGTTATAAAATGCGGCTACTTCCGTACTAGATAGCCACCCAAAATAAAGGTTTAAATAATCTGGAAGATATAAAATTGGGCTAATTAAAAACAACATAATTGGTACTCCAATAAACACGAAGAGCTTTTTCATTTCCTTCCAATCCTTATCGAGCAAAAACTTAAGAAAGAAATAAGCAGCAGCCGGCAATGTAAACCATTTAGCGCTCATAGTTAACCCCGAAAATAGGTAGAATAATGCTTTATCCTCTTTTGGGTAGTAATATAAAGACAAGATTAAAAAGATATAAAAGAAGCTATCCGTTATGTGATATCCACAGTTAATTAAACTAAAGACGTTATTTAAAAACACAAATGGATTTACTAAAAATACTCCAAGAACAAAGAAACTATTTTTAAGATTAAATTTTTTTAATACAAAATAAAAAGATAGAGAAATAAGTAATTCTAAAAAAAACGCATAAAAGACAAATACTTCAAAAACGCCAAACGATATAAATTTGAAAAACACCAATAAATACAAAGTTAAAGGCGGATATTCTAATTCTGTTATATCCCAAATCCATTCCCCTGTAAACATTGAATCGGTAGTGTGGTAATTAATCATTACATCGCCCCAAGACATACTTGGGTCAAGATGAACGGTATAATAATAAACTAACATAAATATTCTAATTCCTATACCTAACGCGATAAGGATTATTCCTAAGCGGTAATGGTTTTTAATTTTCCATAAACCATCTTGATCTTTTTTAAACATAGTATTCAATCTGATTTTTTATTGATTAACAGAATTTGATATTATTTTATAAGATGAATTAAATTAAAATGTTCTTACAGTTAAGAATAAATATTCTAACAATTTTAAGAATTTATTATTGAAAAGTTATTACATAATTAAAATTACGATGAAATGGAAGATATTGAACTTAGTATTATAGTACCGGCATATAACGAAGCAACAAGAATCCCTAAGTTTTTGGGAAACCTACTAGAATTCGCAAGAAAAAATTTAGAGAGTTATGAGATTATTGTCGTAAACGATGGGTCTAAAGACAAAACTAAGGAAATTATCTTAAAAAAAATCCAAGGCGATAAACGAGCGAAATTGGTTAGTTATATCGATAACATGGGAAAGGGTCATGCTGTTTTGCAGGGTGTTTTAAAAGCTAAAGGTAAGTTTATTCTTTTTATTGACGCAGACGGCTCAATTAAACCACAAGAAATATTAAATTTGCACGGAATTTACCAAAAATATAATTACGATATAGTAGTAGGGTCAAGAATCTCCGCGTTGTCTAATATAACAGATCCACAACCCCTAAGTAGAAGGTTGTTAAGTAAAATATTCAATTTATATTCTAATGTATTATTTCGAATTAAAATAAATGATTTGTTATGTGGATTCAAAGGATTTTCTCACGATGTCGCTCTTCAAATTTTCAAGGATCTTAAAGCTAATAGATGGGAGTTTGATGTAGAATTACTTTACAAAGCAAGAAAAAATGGAATAAAGGTTTATCAATTACCTATTGAATGGAAACACGAAGAAGGATCTAAAATGAAGATTTATGACCCAATTTTTATCTTTTTGAATCTACTGAAATTACGGCTAAGATATCTGTAAACAAGATTCAATCCTTTTTTACTCACTTAGAGTATTTTAACTTTTAAATTCAGTATCTTTAAACTTAAAATTAATCGCAATGGTTGAAATTCCACCATATATAAAAACATAAACCATTCGAAGAATGTGGTCTAAGACAAATAGTGATAAGAGCTCATTATATGGGATTATTTGGTAAAATAAAGAGATAAATAAGGCACCGATAATTTCAGATACGCCCCACCCTCCTGGTGTTACCGGAATCGTTTTTGTAAAAAAAGTTATAATTTGAGCTATTATAATTATAACGAAATCTATTTGATATCCCGCTAAATAAAATATAATCACTAAAGTAAGCGACTCAAAAAACCACGTTGGTACATTGTATAGTAATACTAATAATATTCTTCTTTTATCTTTTCGAAAATCATTTAATCCTTCAACAAACCTGATAACAAACCTTTCTAACAGATTCTTAATTTTTTGTGATATCTTACCAATTATGTTTAGAATCCAATCGGTTTTAAAAAACAACAGGATTAAACCTATAACTCCAACTAAAAGAATTCCAGCACCAACAATAATAAAAAAATGGAGGTTCAATTCGGTTGGATAGGAAACATTACTTAAAAAAATATAAAACAAAGCAAAGCAAGTAATTGAAAAAAGAATTATTAAATCAATAAATCGATCTATTAAAACTGCGCACACACATTTACTTAACGAAACTTTCGGTTCTTTTTGGTGAATATATTCCATTTTTGCTAAATCTCCCAACTTTGCAGGTGTGATTTCGTTTATAGCCCATCCAGTTCCTATCGCGCCATAAATTACAAAATAGTTGGGTTGAAGATTAATACCATTAAAAACCAATTTCAACTTTAAAGCTCGAAAAATAAATGCTAAAGTATATACGACTGCAAATAAAACGATACCAACGATAGAAATGCTTTGCAAATTAGAGATAATTGTTTGAAAATCAATATAAATAATCATTAATATGAATATTATTACAGTTACACATCCAATTAAGATGCGTTTAGTTTTAACTTCCATTAGAATAAAAATTAAATATCCTAAATAAATCTACATAAAATAAAAGATAGTTTTATTTTTTCTTTTAGTATATTTTAATTAGATGAAAAAAGTTGAATTACTTGCTCCAGCAAAAAATCTCAAGGCGATTAAAGCAGCGTCAAAATACGCAGACTCAGTTTATTTTGGAATTGAGAAGTTTAATATGAGAATGCGTTCGGAAAATATTGCTCTGGAAAATCTTACTAAAATCATGGATTTTTGCCGCAAAGCTGAGTTAAAAGCGTATTTAGCTACAAATATATTATTATACGACAACGATTTGAATTACTTACAAGAAGTCATAGAAAAAGGAAAAGAGGCGGGCATTCACGCCGTAATAGTTCATGATGTTGCTGCAATTGAGGTAGCTAAAAGTATTGGTGTGCCTTTTCATATATCTACGCAATGTAACGTGTCTAATTCTTTATCCGCTAGATTTTATGAAAAATTAGGGGCAGAAAGATTAATCTTGGCTCGTGAGTTATCTTTAGAGAAAATTAAAGAAATAAAGAGGAATTTATCTAAAGCAGAAATAGAAATTTTTATTCATGGCGCAATGTGCACTTCAATTAGTGGCAGATGCTATTTTTCTCAAGATATTTGTGGAACCGAAGAGAAATCAGCAAATCGTGGCAATTGCATACAGCCATGTAGAAGACGCTGGTGGGTAAAGGAAGAATCGGGTGCAGAATATATCTACGATGGTGTTAGGTTCATGAATTCAAGAGATCTTTGTACAATTGCCCACATACCTAAATTCATTGAAGCCAAGGTTGACGCTTTTAAGATTGAAGGTAGGATGCGTCACCCTCACTATGTCGAGGTGGTTACAAAAATTTACAGAGAAGCTATTGAGGCATATTATAACGGGACTTTTTCAAAAAAAAAAGTTGGTCGATGGGTTACAGACTTAAAGAAAGTTTATAATCGAGGATTTACACCAGGGTTTTACTTTAAGAGAATGACTGAAGAAGACCATCAACATAAATCCCCTTCAAATTTATCACATTTCAGATATATCAAAGTTGGTCAAGTTGAGGATTATACGAAAGATTACGCTAAGATCTCGTTGGATAATGGCTATTTAACTAAAAACGACGATATAATTATTATGGGCAATAATACAGACACATACATTCATCAAAAAGCAGAAGTTATTAAATTCAAAGAAAAACAAGTTAGTAAAACTCCAAGAGGAACAAAAGAAAAGCCTATATTCGTAAAATTAGGAATTAATGGAAAAGCAATTGGTAATGGCGAAGATAAAATCTACATCTTTACTGATAAAACCTATGGAAGAGATTATGTTTTACCGTAAACAAATACGCCGAATCTAAAGCTAATTTAATTCAATATGTAAAAATTTGAAATTAGATTTATATAAATAAATTTATAGTATTAAAAATTAGAATTAATGTTGTTTTAAGGAGATAATTATGGTAAATAAAAATAAAAAAATTGTTGAGTCTGTACCGAATTATAGCGAAGGTACAGATGAAAATAAAGTCGAACGAATTGTAGCAGAGATTAAAAACACTCCCGAAACTAACATCGTAGACGTTCAATACGACTCTGATTACAACCGAGCCGTAATTACTTTTGTTGGTACTCCAGAAGCTGTGCTGAAAGCAAATATTTCAGCGGCTAAAAAAGCGATAGAACTAATTGACATGGATAAACATAAAGGTCAACACCCTCGAATAGGAGCAATTGATGTAGTTCCATTTATTCCAGCTCAAAATATTACAATCGAAGAATGCATAGAATTGTCAAAAAAATTTGCTGAAGAAATGGCAAAAGAAGGCGTTCCAGTATATTTATACGAAGATTCGGCAAGGAATCTTGAAAGGAAAAATATTGACAACATAAGAATTGGAGAATACGAAGGATTAAAAGAAACCATTGAAACAGATCCTGAAAGGAAACCGGATTACGGCCCATCAAAATTTCATCCAACGGCAGGTGCAATAATAACGGGAGCAAGGTATCCCTTAATTAGTTTTAATATCAACCTTGGGACTAAAGACGTTAAAATTGCGAAAAAAATAGCAAAAGCAATTCATTTACGCTCGGGAGGACTTGTAAACGTTAAAGCAATGGGGACCGATTTAAAAGAGAGAGATTGCGTTCAAGTAGGGATTAGTAATATTAATTATAAAAAAACCCCTCTATATCGTCAGATGGAACTCGTACGAATTGAAGCCGCTCGATATGGCGTACCTATTGTTGGTACAGAATTAATTGGCGTGTTACCATTAGGTGCTGTGCTTAATTCTTTAGATTATTATTTACAACTTGAAAATCCTAAAAAACTTGAGCCAAAACATCTATTAGAGAATTATTTTGATTTTTAAATTTAAATTGCAACTGTAAAAAAAAGTCGAGAGAAAAACTAAAAAAATAATTCTATTTACTACTATTCAAATGCCTTTGTTAACTCTTCAATACTACCATATCCCAATTTTCCAGCTATTTTGTGCAACACCATATCTATAGTTCTTTTTACTCGGTCGCTCTTATCCTTGTTCTTTGCAATTAGGAATGTTGGGACTATATCCTCAAATTTTTCCACTATTTCACCTAAAGCACCTGCAGATACGGCACGAACCCTTTCAGAATCATCTTCTATTAATGATTTCAATAATATAGGAATAGCTTTTGCCGCTTGTGTTTTCAATCCTCCAAATACATCGTAAACCCAATACCGTACTACTTCTCTTTGGTCTTCTTCAAGGATGGTTAACAACACGGGTACAGCTGCTTCACCCTTTCCTAAAAATTCGTATTTTGCAGCCATACGTATTACCATATCGTCATCTATCAATCTCTCTATTATCTCTTTTACCATTTTATTCATCTTTTTTAGGCTATAATTACTACTACTACCTTATTCATATAAATATTATTCTACTGATTTTCTTCTTTTCTTATAAAAATCTACTACAACTTTACCATTTTTTATAACTTTTGAAACTAGATTTACTCCAAATTGGTAAGGAAGAAAGTTATGATTCGGTACATCGAAAATTATTAAGTCTGCCTTCTTGCCTACTTCTATACTGCCAATTTGGTCTTGTTTTTGAAGTGCACAAGCAGCGTTAATCGTTGCGGCTGTTAGAGCTTCAGCTGGTGAGAGTTTCATGTGATAGCACGCTAAAGCAATTATGATTTGCATCGATTCTGTCCAACAATTTGGATTAAGGTCGGTAGCAAGAGCTATTGGAATACCGAATTCGATGATCTTTCTTGCAGGAGCATAGTCCCTCATCATTAGACAAAAAGGCGTCCCGGGTAATAGTGTAGCAATTGTTTGTGCTTTTTTCATTGCTCTCAAACCTTCGTCGTTAGATTTTAGCATATGTCCCGTCTGCACAGCGTTTAACTCTGCTGCCAACAATGCCCCATTCGTGTCAACAATTTCGTCTATATGAATCTGCGGTTTTAGACCGTATTTCATAGCCGCCAATAATATTTTTTTGGTCTGAACAACTGAGAAAATCCCCTCTTCACAAAATACATCGCAAAATTCAGCTAATTTTTCTTGAGCCACTTTTGGAATCATTTCTGAAATAATTAATTCTACGTAATCGTCTGTTTCACCCTCGTATTCCGGTGGTACGGCGTGAGCGCCTAAAAACGTTGATATTACATCCATGGGATGCTCGATGTTTAACTCTTTTGCCGCTAATAACGACTTTATTTCGTTCTCTACATCGAGTCCGTAGCCAGATTTCGTTTCCATTGTAGTCGTTCCGTATTCCATCATCCTGTTAAGAATCTTTTTTCCATTTTGAATTAAGGTTTCTAACGAAGCTTTTCTCGTTGCTTTAACAGTTTTTAATATCCCGCCCCCAGACTCTAATATTTCAAGGTAGGTCTTACCAGCAAGTTTCATTTCAAGTTCATTTTCTCTATAACCATCAAAGATAATATGAGTGTGCGGATCAACAAATCCAGGAGTTACTAAACGGTCTGTAGCGTCAATTATTACTGTTTTTCCGTTAGGAGAAAATGTTGAAAATAGTTCATTTGTCGTTCCTACGAAAACTATAGAATTACCAGATATTGCAACTGCGCCATCGTGAATGGGTGCTAGTTCTGCCATGCTCTCGCCTCTTCTTGGAACCCCATATTTTGAATCCATGGTTACTAATTCGTTGATGTGAATTATAATCAAATCTAGCGTGATTGTTCGATCCCCGTTGTCAATATCTTTTCTTTTTATTCTTTTTGGCGATGGAGTAGATCTCACTGTCATTTTAATTCGCTTGCAATTTTAATTAATTCTTCACTTTTTATAATTTCCAAAGCAATTTCAATGTATTCCGAAAGAACTACATCTTCGTTAATATGGGGGATTTTTTGACGAATAAAAGCATGGCATGCTTCTAAAATCGCGCTAGATTTTAACGGTCTTCTAAAATCAAACGCTTGAGCGGCACACAAGAGTTCTATTGCTAGTATTTTTTCAAGATTATAAATAATTCGAAGCGCTTTTCTAGCACTTATCGATCCCATACTAACATGATCTTCTTGTCCCATTGATGTTGGGATACTATCTGCGCTTGCTGGGAAACACATTGATTTATTTTCGCTAGCTAATGCTGCTGAACAATATTGAGTAATCATAAAACCGGAGTTTAAACCAGATTCTTGAATTAAATATGGGGGAAGTCCCCACTTTCCTTCTAAAAGAAGATATGTTCGTCGGTCTGAGATATTTCCCAACTCGGAAGCGGCTAAACTAATATAATCCAGAGGTAAGGCAAGAGGTTGTCCATGAAAGTTTCCACCACTGATAGCAGTATCTTCGTCAAAAACTATAGGATTGTCCGTAACTGAATTTAATTCGCACTCCAACTTCTCGCTTAAATGTGAAAACGCATCTCTGGAGGCTCCATGGACTTGGGGAATACATCGAATAGAATAAGGATCTTGAACTCGACCACAATCTGCATGTGATTCTACAAATTGAGAATTCTTCAAAAACTTCCTGATTCTTTTGGCAACGGTTTTAGCACCATTATGAGGACGTAAAGCAATTAATCTCTCATTGAAAGGTTGAGGCGATCCTAAATACCCTTCAAGCATCATAGCTCCGATAAGATCGGCTTGCTCTAAACAACTAAAAAACTTTTCAGCGACAACAACCCCATGAGCTGTAATGAATTGGGTTCCATTAATTAAGGCCAAACCTTCTTTTGCGTGAAGTTCAAGCGGTTTTAATCCGTGTTGGTTTAAAACCTCTATTGCTGGTTTATAATTTTTACCATCTTTTGACAGAAAACCTAAACCAATTAAGGGCAAAAATAAATGGGCTAACGGAGCAAGGTCTCCGGATGCTCCTACTGAGCCTTGTTCTGGAACCAACGGAATAAAATCGTTGTCGATGTGCCAGAGAATTCTTTCAATTAAACTTAAAGAAATCCCAGAATATCCCATGCTTAACGCGTGGACTTTGAGAATCAACATTAATTTTGCAATTTCCTTTTGAATAGGTGAACCAACGCCTACGCTATGGCTCTTAAGCAAGTTTGATTGTAATTTACCAACTTCCTCTTTTGATATTCTAGTTGTACACAAAGACCCAAATCCCGTATTAATGCTGTATACTAAGACTTCCCCGTTTGCAATGTCTTGAACAATATTATGGTTTTTTTCTATTTTTTTTTTTGTTTCTTCCGTTAGAACACCACTAATCTGACCTCTAACAACCTTCAGAGCCAAATTAACAGTCAAGTGATCTTGACCGTATTTAAAATCATTTTCCATGTTAACCAAACCAAGTAGAACTCTTACTTTATTTATACTTTTTTAAATACACATTAATAACATCATTTAATAAATCATCTTTTACCAAAAAAGGTAATGTGATGTGCCCTCTGCCTTGATTTTTAAGATTCCAAGCATAAGCTGTTGTTAACGCGTTTTCATTTCTAGCCCAAGCTCTCCTAGCGACACCACAGTTTACATCCCACTCAATTGCAGAACGAATTATGTTATTTACTCGTTCTGAACCGTCTAGCACTAGACCAAAACCGCCGTTAATTGCCTTTCCAGTACCAACCCCGCCTCCATTCGATAGTACACACATTGTCATTCCCCTTGCTATATTACCGGCCCAACTGTGATGGGCCATATCAGACATAATATTACTGCCATCTTTTATGTTTGATGTCTCTCTAAAAGGACTATCGGTCCCAGAAACATCGTGGTGGTCCCGTCCTAACATAATCGGTCCAATTTCTCTATTTTTAACCATTTCGTTGAATTTTAAAGCAATCTTAACTCGAGTTTCCATATCGGCATATAATATACGAGCTTGAGAACCAACTACTAAGTTGTTCTTTTCGGCACTCTTTATCCAATGCCAGTTATCTCTATCTTGTGAGTTCCGATTTGGATCGATGGAAGAAAATGCAACTTGATCGGTTTTTATTAAATCTGAATGATCTAAGCTTAGACACACCCATCGGAAAGGTCCATATCCATAATCAAAACATAATGGGCCCATTATATGTTCTACATAAGAGGGAAATATGAAACCATTTTTTGGATCACCATTAATTGCAATATCATGAGCTCCAGCGTCGTAAATTGCTTTTAGAAAGGAGTTTCCATAGTCCCAGAATATAGTACCTCTACTAACCATAATTTTGATAAGGTTATATTGTTCCCTTAAAGATTCGTCAACTAACCTTTCAAATTTCTCTCTATCAGACTTTAATAACGCCCTACCTTCCTCAAAACTTAAACCAGCGGGGGTATATCCACCTTCATAAGGTGCGTGACAAGAAGTTTGGTCAGATGCAAGTTCCACTTTAATATTGTTTTCTACTATATATTTCCAGACATCAACAATATTGCCATGATAAGCAATTGAAATTGGTTCTTTCTTTTTTCTATATTCTTCAACCCAACTAAAAATTTCTTCAAGATTGCTCGAAGTTTTGCTAACCCATCCTTGCTCAAAGCGAGTTTTAATTCGAGAATCGTCAACTTCAGCGATAACTCCTATACCCCCCGAAATTTCAGTTGCTTTCGCTTGAGCTCCACTCATCCCTCCCAATCCAGAAGTTAAATAGAGAACTCCTTTAAGCCCTTCACTAGCAGGTATCTTTAAATAAAGCCGACCAGCATTTAGCAGTGTGATGTAAGTTCCATGAACAATCCCTTGAGGTCCTATATACATCCATCCTCCCGCAGTCATTTGACCGTAATTTGCCACGCCTAAAGCTGAAACTCGTTTGAATTCTTCGGGTGTATCAAACATGCCAACCATCAAACCATTCGTCATAATTACTCTCGGGGCTTCTCTTTTGCTGGGAAACAAACCAAGAGGGTGACCTGACATAACCACAAGTGTTTGTTCTTCATTTATTACTTCGAGATATTTCTTAATTAATCGGTACTGCATCCAATTTTGGCAGACTTGTCCACTTTCGCCATATGTAACGAGTTCATATGGATAAAGGGCTATATTAAAATCTAAATTGTTATCAATCATTAATTGTATCGCACGAGCTTCTAAAATACCCTTGTACTCATCAACAGGTTTAGCTTTAATTTCTCCTTCTGGACGATATCGATGACCATAAATTCTTCCACTCGTAATTAACTCATTTAAAAATTCTGGTGCTAAATTATCGTGTAAATTTTTAGGTATATATCGTAAAGCATTTTTTAACGCAATTATTGTCTCATCACGATTCAAATCATAACCACGATTAGGCGCCCTTCGTATACCCTTTTTAAAGACGGGATCTGGAGGTAACTCGTCTGATAATTTAATTTTCATGGCGTTTGATGGATCCATAATTTGTATATATTTTTTAAAGTAAATGAATCATACCACTAAAAAATGTTTCAAATGGAAAAAGTATCGAAGATATTGCAAAAATAATATGTATTGAAGAATTAGCAATAATGAGGAGATAAAGGCAAAAGATAATATGAAGAGAACTATTTTCGTATTAAAAAAGACCTACAAAAAACTTGAGCAATTAAATTGAAAGGAACAAAGCGAGCAGACATCAAATTAGGCATGCGAGTTTTAATCGTATTAAAGAAAGATCAGCGATCTGGCAGGTTAACCGAGGGTATAGTCAAAGATGTGCTTACAAATTCTCCTAATCACCATCATGGGATTAAAGTTCGGTTGAGGAGTGGTGAAATTGGACGAGTAAAAAAAATAGTTACAATTTAACTATTTAAGATATTAGAAAATAAAATAAACAGTAACAAAGGATTTTGAAGTCATAATTCTATTGATCTGTGACTTATTCTATTTCTTTTTGTAACTTAATTGGTATTTTGAAATATTATTTTTGCAATTCTTAATTATTTGACTACTTACCGCTAAATTTATTAGAAAGAAGTGATATTATTTATATATGCCGACAAGCAATATATTTCCTAACTCTATTATGAGATTAGGAATTAAATCACTTCTTTCCAACCATTATATGCTCGCATTTTTTAAAAAGTTTTGTGAAGCAGTTACATCTCGCATCTGGAAGTACAAAAAGCCAAGAAATTATAAATACAACGATATTGATTTCCTTAAAGTGTTCTTTTTCTCTGAAATAATCGGTAGATCTATTCATGACACCAGTGAGATGCTCAATGAACATTTAATAAGTTGTAGAAGAGGAAGACGAAGAGTATTTACTGACGGCCGGAGACGACGTATGGTACCTCATCAAACAGAGGTTAACAAGTATCTAAGAGGAATTGGGCTTAAAAGAGCTCGTAATATTTTGCGTGAATGTCTTGATGAGCAATTAAAGGAAGCTTTGAAACTAAATCTGATTTCACAAAAAGTGAATGTTCTAATTGACTTTACAGAACACCCATATTATGGGAAACGGGATGATAAGATGATTAAGGGCACGAATCGACAGAAGGGAACAAAGAAAATGCGGCATTACCTTGGATTTTCGCTTCTTTCCCGCCAGGTTCATCTTTACGCAGGATTAGAACACATCGCATTGGGTCAATCTAAGATTCCAATTATTTTAAAGTTTCTCGATCATTTACTAAAATTAGGATTTGAGTTGAAATATGTATTGATGGATCGTGAATTCTATAGGGCTGAACTTATTGATGGTATAGAAAGAAAAGGAGGACACGTTTTAATCCCTGCCAAGCAATTCAAGAAGGTTAAGCAGTTCATTACCGAATATCTCGAGGGAAAGCATGGTCGGGTGCGGAAATACACCTTTTCAACCGCTCCCGCAGCAAAAAGACGATTTTGGAAAGATGTTTACCTAATAATAAAAGCGAAGAGGGGTTTTTCTCTCCAAGGCGTCAAAAGAGATTATAAGGGCGGAAGAGTATCCTTAAAGGAAGCCCATCATAGAATCTTTACCATAATGACTAC
>JABCSY010000189.1 GCA_018238625.1 Promethearchaeota archaeon | reverse complement strand
AATTTTCTTGTTCAATGAATCAATTTCTTTATCTAATTTTTTCAATTCTACGGAAATTTTCTCAAATCTAGTCTCTTGGTCGTTAAGTTTTTTAACGTACCGTTCTTTTAACGAGATAGATTGGCTATCATCCCCTAAAACAGAAATGTTTTCTCTAAGCCGTGATTGTTCGTCCGTCATCAGGTTTGCCTCCTGGTCCAAATTTTCTCTTCTGTTTCTTTTCTCGTTCAATGTTTGTATAAATTCTGCGATTTCTTTTAGTTTGGCTTCGAGTTTTTCGTCGATAAACTTATGTTTGATATAAAATCCTACTCTCTTTAAAATATCGTCTTTAGACCAATTCCAGAGGTAATTGCTTGAATAATCTTCGCGTTGTTCTTTTAATTTGAAATTGATTGCATCTTTAGGTTTCAATTTTAGTTTAAAACGCCAATAATTTGGGGTCTCTTCTGGGTCGTTAGGTTTTTCTACAAATTTATAACCATGAGTTTTGGGGTGGTCGAGGTAAAGTTCCTTCTCTTCATTTGTTTTGTTTTTAATTTTATAGGTGGTTATTTGGTTAGTGTAATAATATTCGTAGGAATATCCACTACCAAAGGTAACTTTGTGTACGCTCAGACTTTCGGATTTTTGTTCGTGAGTAATTACTACGGCTTGCTCTACGGCATAATTCAACAACCGCGTATCTTCTTTATTTAGAAAAGGAATGATAGCCTCTCCTGCTAAATTATCGTCGTATATTATAGTGACTGGACCTCTTTCCAGCGTTAGAATTGTATTATTGGTGATTTCAAGACAAGCGTTCGGGTTTCTGTTGTATTCGTTTTTATTGTATAACAAAACTCGTTTTGCTTTTATAGATTCTGTCAAGATTGGAACTAAAGCAGATTGCTTCCTTTTTATTGTTACTAAATTAGAAATATTATATTCAAATAGTTCTCCTAAGTCTTTTGTTTGAATTTTTGTTTGCGATTTTACTTTATCCATTACCGCATCGTCTGTCATGTTCATAACGCTTTGCATGCCACCATATCCTATAGCACCTCTAGGGGCTCCCCCAGGTGCAGGTGGAGGTCTTCCCGTTCTCATTTTAGCCTTCTTTCTCATTGCCGCTGGTTTTGCTGCCATTTCTGCCATTTCATAGTCTCTAAATTTGTCCATTTCAAAACCTTCTTCAATTTCAGTAGGTTTTACGCTTAACACTCTTGGGGGGCGGATTACAGGTCTTTGTATGAAGATAGGTTGATAAAATTCGTACTTAAACGAAACTGGCATTCCAGCTACCAAAGACAACTCGACATTCTCCCAGTCTTGATTAGTTGTGTTTTCAATAAGACTCCATCCGGATAATAAACATTTTTCTTCTAAGGCTTGCTCCTTACTCATTATCAAACGATAGGATGTTTTCCAAATTGGACTTTCTCGAATATAAGAGACAAAAATTGCCCTTTCAACCTCGTCGTTTCCTCCCGATTCACAATTTATCTTGATTTTTTTTGCGTCTTTTTTTTTTCCAGATATTACAGTATCGAGAAAGAACTTAAGATCCTTTTTTATCTCTTCATTCAAAATATCAAGCGATTTAATATCGTTAAACTTAATTTTAGAAATTACTTCGTCATCTTGAAATAGTATCAATCGTTTTTCAGCGATTTTTTCGTCTTTAATTAATTTATCAAACTCTTCGATCCCTAATATCGTTCCCGATACGGTTTTTCCCCCAGTAACCGCGAGTTTGACTTTAGCTCCCTTTATTTGAGTTATTAGCGAAGAAAACGAACCTCTATCGGGGATATTAAGCATAACAGATTTTAACAATTGGGACGTTTCTAAAGCGGCATCGTAAGTAATCGAGCTAATGTAGCCTTTTTCGCTAGTATCTAAAACAAAAAGCGATTTTAACACGTCGTCCATTTCGTCATTTTTAAACTCTAACTCGAAAGTATCCGTTCCCTTAACTTTTCCCTCGAGAATGTAATAAGAAATTCCAGATCTTTGAATAATTACCTTCTTTATACTCAATCCTTTCATAAGAATAATGATATAAGATTAAGATATAAACATTTGCTATATATGAATTGTATCAGATGATAAATAGTAATATGTATTATGAGTTTTTTTTTTTATCAATCCTAAATCTTCAAGAGAATGTATTCTTCATATATTCTCATTATAAAATCGAACAAGATAATGAAATAAATTATTAAAATGCTGGGGGGAGTTCTTAGGATAATCTGAATCGTAATAATTTAAAAATTCTGAGTGCCAAATCTTCTTCATGTGTGAAACGACAGTATTATGACTTTTTATATCTAATAAATTAGCAATATCTACTGCGTTTCTTGCACCATTCTTAATCGCTTCAATTATTCTTGGTTTATAAAAATAGATGTCTTGTGCATCATTAAAAGTCATACCTAACGATTTCTTAATTCTGTTTGAAATTGCCGTTCTTGTGAAACCAAAATATTTAGAAATAGAAGTTGGTGTATGCCCCTTAAAAATTAATTTTAAATAAAAAAGTCGTTCAATATCCGCTACTGAAAGTCTATCTTGTATTAAACTTTCTAAATAAGATTCATCTATCTGGTTAAAAATCTTAAACAATAAAATAGCTTCTAAAAAAGTAATCCCCCAATACTCTTTTACTCTTGTTCTAACAGTGACATTGCTGGTATTGTATTTCTTTGCGATTTCATATTCATTAAAACCTTTTTCTATTAAAACTTTTAACTCATTCTTAGGAATTGGAACATATTGATAATTTAATTCCCCTTTATTATATTTTAATAAAGTCTCCTCATAAATATTTTCTAATCTTATTTTATAAATTCCCATACCTCCAAAAATAAATCGTGCATGTGTTAGATCCGAAGCTCCCAACTGCTTTAATCGATGTTCTATTACAATTTTAGAAACACCCAATTTATCACATATTTCATGCATAAAAGCACCTTCCTCGATCATCTGTATTAATTCTTCTAAATTAACATCAATATTACCTCTCGATTTAAATGCTTCCCATCCATCAAATGCTTTTCTTGCAGAATTGATGTTATTAATTCCCTGATCTTCCCAAAATTCTATTATTTTTGCATGTACAGTAGATAAAGCAATACTAAATTCACTGGCTAATTCTTGTGTACGGTATCCTAAAGTAATTAATCTTTTAAATTCATCTCTAGGAATGTTAATATATCTAGGACTTAAGAAGCCATATAGTGCAGGTCTGCTATAACCTCCACGAGTTAAATTATATCCATACAACGGAATGAACTCATTATTTATTAATGTAAAATTATCATAAATAAATGTTTTATACTTATTTATGAAGCATATTTCTTTTTCGCCTAGTTCAATAAAATCTTTTGCGGTATCAATAGCTTCAATTGTAAATTCATTTCCATCAGTCGAAGAAAAACTTTCATTTGTAGTGTCAACTTTAAAATTTTTATGATATCGATTGAAAGCTTTTTCTAAATATCTATTCTCTGTAGACCTAAGATGTTCTAAAAATCTTCTCCGTAATTTTCTAATTGTAACACCAATATAGTACATTTTATTTGGTAAGGCACCATCAATATTAGTATCCGTAAGGAGATAGATAACACCATAATAATTATCCCAAACTGAGCCTGTAAAAACATTCAAAAAGTTCTGCTCTAGTTCATCTTCATCTTTAGTTTCCTTCTCTGGATTATTTGACATTATTTTTTATTATTAGTTTTATTTATTTATTCATTATCAGTTTCTATAAATGGTTTAGTTCCAATAGGCAATCGAATGTATGTATATGATGTATTTTTTTATAGTAATGTTCTAAAAAAGACTTTTTAACATTGCCATCAAGATTTTTCTCTTTTAGAAATAGAAATTTTATTACATGTTCTGCTGTAAACACATTTCCACTCTGATTATTAAAAGTTACCCTATTTTGACACTAATTTTCGTCATAGAATTAATATATCGATATTGTAATTTAAATCTTGATCATACTGAATAATTTAGAATAAGAATAAAATTAGAATTAAATCAAAAAGAATTAAAAACTGCTAAATCTAATAATTTAAAGGAAAATTTCACAGACCTTCTTTAATAATTTCCAGAGTATCCTCTTCAATAGTTTTCTTTGGTCGTTCTTTAATCATACCTAAAAATTCGTTATTTCTATTAAAGAAATAGAACGTTGGAATTGCTTTTAAGTCAAATTTAGGGTTTACCGCCTCTGGTGGAGAACGTATTTTATGCCATATGGTTTCGCCTGGTTTATGTAAAGCG